>JBDIAF010000119.1:0-5665 GCA_039812245.1 Agromyces sp.
AGGGTCCGCACCATCGCGATCCAGCGCTGCGACGGGCCGTAGACCGCATGCGGCGCATGCATCCGCCAGGCCGTGTCGAGGGCGCCGAGTAGCTCGTGCACCCGCTCGCCGGGCACATTGCGGTGGATCAGCGCCTTCGGCAGCCGCTCGGCGACGACGGACGGCGTCTCGAGGCCCGAGCGGCGCAGGCTGATCGTGAAGGTGCGCGGGCCCTCCGGGCCGTGGCCGACCCAGCTCGAGACCCGCCCGAGCTCGTCGCAGGTGCCCTCGACGAGCAGCCCGCCAGGCGCGAGGCGAGCGGCCATCAGCGCCCACGCTCCGGCCACCGCGGACTCGTCGTACTGGCGCAGCACGTTGAACGCGCGGATCACCGCCGGCCGCCGGCCCGCGGGCGCGGGCACCTCGAACCCGCCGATCGCGAAGTCGACCGCGAGGTCGGCGGCGAACGGCGCCTCGCCCGCGCGGACGCGCGCGAGCTGCTCGCGGGCGACGCGTACGCGCTCTGGCTCGATCTCGAGGCCGAGCACCTCGACGTCGGGGCGCACCCGGGCGAGGCGCGCGGCGAGCTCCATGGCGGTGACGCCGCTCGCGCCGTAGCCGAGGTCGACGACGAAGGGGTCGGCTGCGTGGGCGAAGGCCGGCTGCGCGGCGATCCAGCGATCGACCCGGCGCAGCCGGTTGGTGTTGGTGGTGCCGCGCGTGACGGTGCCCACCCGCTGCCCGGGCCGCAGCCGGTGCGGGCGGGGCGAGGCGTCGTGCATGCCCCAAGTCTCGCAGCTCGCGGCGGGGCGGCGATCCGTCGGGGCATCCGTCACGCGACGACCCCGCGACGGTGACGAGGATGCCTCGCCGGTAGGCTGGGGCCATGCCTCACACCCTCGTGCTGCTGCGCCACGGCAACAGCGAATGGAACCAGCAGAACCTCTTCACCGGTTGGGTCGACGTGCGCCTGTCCGAGCTCGGCCGCACCGAGGCCGCGCGCGCCGGCGAGCTGCTCGCCGAGCACGGCGTGCTGCCCGACGTGCTGCACACCTCGGTGCTCACCCGGGCCATCCAGACCGCCAACATCGCGCTCGACACGGCCGACCGCGCGTGGATCCCCGTGCGTCGCAGCTGGCGCCTCAACGAGCGCCACTACGGCGCGCTGCAGGGCCTCGACAAGGCCGAGACCCTCGAGAAGTACGGCCCCGAGCAGTTCCAGCTCTGGCGCCGCTCGTTCGACGTCCCGCCGCCCGTGCTCGCCGACGACGCCCAGTGGTCGCAGGTCGGCGACCCGCGCTACGCCGAGCTGAGCGACGACGAGCTGCCCCGCACCGAGTGCCTGAAGGACGTCATCGCCCGCATGCTGCCCTACTGGCAGGAGGGCATCGTGCCCGACCTCGCGGCCGGCAGGACCGTGCTCGTCACCGCGCACGGCAACTCCCTGCGCGCCCTCGTGAAGCACCTCGACGGCATCGGCGACGACGACATCGCCGAGCTCAACATCCCGACGGGCATCCCGCTCGTGTACCAGCTGGGCGACGACTTCATGCCGCTCGGCCCCGGCGAGTACCTCGACCCCGAGGCCGCGGCGGCCGGTGCTGCCGCGGTGGCCGCGCAGGGCAAGAAGTAGCGCGCACCTCGCGCAACGGCGAAGGGCCGGTCGGATGCCTCCGACCGGCCCTTCGCCATGGACTCACGCGTCCTCGGGCACCCAGTCGCCGGTCGCGAGGTACTGCACCTTCTTCGCGATCGCGACCGCGTGGTCCGCGAAGCGCTCGTGGTAGCGGCTCGCGAGCGTCGCGTCGACGGTGTCGACGGTCTCGCCCTTCCACTTCTCGCCGAGCACCTTCTCGAACACCTGCAGGTGCAGCGCGTCGACCTTGTCGTCCTCGTTGCGGATCTCCTCGGCGAGCTCCACGTCCTCGGTCGTGAGCAGCTCGGTGAGCTTGCGCGCGATCTCGACGTCGAGGCGGCCCATCTCGGCGAAGGTGGGGCGCAGCGTCTTCGGCACGACCTTGTCGGGGAAGCGGTAGCGCGAGAGCTGGGCGATGTGCGTCGCCATGTCGCCCATGCGCTCGAGCGAGGCGCTGATGCGCAGCGCGCTCACGACGATGCGCAGGTCTCGGGCCACGGGCTGCTGCCGCGCGAGGATCGTGATCGCGAGCTCGTCGAGCGCGAGCGCCCGCTGGTCGATGAGCCGGTCGTCGGCGATGACCTCCTCGGCCAGTGCCACGTCGGACTCGTTGAACGCGCGCGTGGCCTTGTCGATCGACTCCGCGACGAGACCGGCGATCTCGACGAGCCGGTCCTGCACCTCGCGCAGCTCCTGCTGGAACACCTCACGCATGTTTTCGGGATCCTCTGCCTCTCTCATCGCCCGCACGAGCGCGCGGGCGGACCGGTGACGACCGGCCCCGCAATCCTCCCGAGCGAAGGTGAACAACAGGTGCCGGGAGATTGAACACTGCCCAACGTAGCGCCGTACGGGGTCGGATCGGCGAAGCCGGGGCTTCACGCCTCGTTAGTGTTGGAGCCATGGACTCCACCTGGGTGGTCGTCGCCGCGCTCGCCCTCGGCCTCTTCCTCGGCGCCGCCTTCATGGCCGTGCTGCTCATGGCCGAACGCCGCGGCCAGAGCGCCGCCAGGGTCGCCGCCCCGACGGTGCCCGAGGGCGTCGACCAGGTGCTCGAGGTGCTCGACTCGGCCGGCGTCGTGCTCGACCCGTCCAACAACGTGCTGCGCGCCTCGCCCGGTGCGCTCGCCATGGGGCTCGTGCGCGGCCAGGCGCTCGCCCACGCCGAGCTGCTCGAGCTCGTGACCGGCGTCCGCCGCAGCGGCGACTCGGTCATCGAAGAGCTCGAGATCGCTCGCGGCCCGTTCGGCGAGCAGACCATGCGGGTGCGGGTGCGCGTCGCCCGGCTGGGCGCCCGCTTCGTGCTGCTCGTCGCCGAGGACCGCACCGAGGCGCACCGCCTCGACGAGGTGCGCCGCGACTTCATCGCGAACATCAGCCACGAGCTGAAGACGCCCATCGCCTCCGTGGGGCTCCTCGCCGAGGCGCTCGGCGAGGCCGCCGACGAGCCGGCCCAGGTGCGCCGCTTCGCCGGGCGGCTCGAGGTCGAGGCGCACCGGCTGGCGCACATCACCGGCGAGATCATCGAGCTGTCGAAGCTGCAGGCGAAGGACGCCCTGCGCGCCGACCGCCTCGTCGACGTCGGCGAGGTCGTGGCCGCCGCCGTCGACCAGAACCGCATCGTGGCGCAGTCCAGGCGGGTCGACGTCGCCGTCCGCGGCGGCAAGCGCGCGAACGTGTACGGCGATCGTGCGCTGCTCGGCGTCGCGGTGCACAACCTCGTCTCGAACGCGATCGCGTACTCGAACGAGGGCGGGCGCGTCGGCGTGGGCATCTCGGTGCGCGGCGACGCGGTCGAGATCGCCGTCACCGACCAGGGCGTCGGCATCGAGGCATCCGAGCTCGACCGGGTGTTCGAGCGGTTCTACCGCGTCGACCAGGCCCGCTCGCGCAACACCGGCGGCTCGGGCCTCGGCCTCAGCATCGTGAAGCACACCGTGCAGAACCACGGCGGCGACGTACGGGTCTGGTCGAAGCCCGGCAAGGGCTCGACGTTCACGATCCGCCTGCCGCTCGCCGAGGCGTCCGCCGAGGCCGCCGCCCGCCCGGCCGCTGCCGAGGCCCCCGCCGCGGCCGAGCCGGCCGCCTCGACCGATTGACCCCACCCCAGCCCCTGCTCCGGAGGAACGAACGTGACCCGCATCCTGCTCGTCGAGGACGAGATCGCCCTGTCCGACCCGCTGAGCTTCCTGCTCGAGCGCGAGGGCTACGAGGTCGAGGTCGCCCCCGACGGCCGCGACGCGCTCGCCGCGTTCGACCGCGATGGCGCCGACCTGGTGCTCCTGGACCTCATGCTGCCGGGCCTGCCGGGCACCGAGGTGTGCCGAGAGCTGCGCAACCGGTCGAGCGTGCCGATCATCATGCTCACCGCGAAGGACACCGAGATCGACATCGTCGTGGGCCTCGAGCTCGGCGCCGACGACTACGTCACGAAGCCGTACTCCACCCGCGAACTGCTCGCCCGCGTGCGCGCCGTGCTGCGCCGCCGGGTCGAGGCGACCGACTTCGACGAGGCGATCCTCGAGGCCGGGCGCGTGCGCATGGACGTCGACCGGCACACGGTCGAGGTCGACGGGGCGCCGGTGCCGATGCCGCTGAAGGAGTTCGAGCTGCTCGAGCTGCTCATGCGCAACGCCGGCCGGGTGCTCACCCGCGGGCAGCTCATCGACCGGGTGTGGGGCTCCGACTACTTCGGCGACACGAAGACGCTCGACGTGCACATCAAGCGCATCCGCTCGAAGATCGAGGTCACGCCCTCCGAGCCCGTGCAGCTCGTGACCGTGCGGGGGCTCGGATACCGCTTCGAGGCCTGAGCCGGACGCCGCAGCGCCGGACGCTCCGGCGGGGGCGGCACGGTCAGGGCCCGCTCCTCGCGGGACGAGAAGAGGGCCGCCCCGACGCCGCCGCGGCGGCGCATCGGGAGCGGCCCTCTCGGGCGCCGACCCTACTGGGCGGCGGGAGTCTCGGTGGGCTCGGGCGTCGCGGGGACGGCGGTGGCGGCAGGCGTCTCGACGACGGCGCCCTTCACGGCCTCCTCGACGACCTCGATCGGCTTGGGCACGAGCGCACGGTACTCGGGCAGCGTGCCGTCGAGCACCGGCACCTGGATCTCGCTGCCCTCGGCGCCCTCGTACTGGAAGTAGAGGGGGATGAGCGCGCCCGGCATGGTGTCGATGGTGGGCAGCAGCACCGGCTTC
The DNA here is from genome assembly GCA_039812245.1 of Agromyces sp. Lineage (GTDB taxonomy): Bacteria > Actinomycetota > Actinomycetes > Actinomycetales > Microbacteriaceae > Agromyces. The sequence continues at coordinate 4,813 of JBDIAF010000119.1, forward strand.
AGCACGTCGGTGGACTCGGCGTCGTCGACGCCGAACGCGACCGTCGAACCGGCGGCGATCTCGATGGGCTCCGCCTCGCCGCCGTCGCCGTACTCGACGGTCAGCTCGCGGTCTTCGGTGCCGTTGTTGACGACGGTCATCACGAGGTTGCCGGCGACGCCGTGGTCGCTGATGACGAGGATGTTGCGCAGCTCGAGCTCGCCGACGTCGGTCGAGACGCCGTCGCTCGCGTCGTAGGGCTCGGTCGTGGCCTGATAGGTGAGCATCGCGCAGCCGCTGCCGCCGATGACGATGCCGAGAGCCAGAGCGGCGGATGCCGCGAGACGCGCCTTCACAGAACCTCCAAGTCCGATGTCGTGCACGTGCCGAAGCGGTCTCGGCGCGCACGCGAAGGAATCGAGTCGAGCATAGCCTACGGAGTCCGGCCCTCGCGGAAGGCGGCATACCTTAGCACGATCCCCGATGTGATATCCTGAAAGTTGCCGAAAGGACTATCATTCATGCTTTTTGAGGTTGGCGAGACCGTCGTTTACCCCCACCACGGAGCCGCAACGATCACCGAGGTGAAGAAACGGATCATCAAGGGTGAAGAGAAGCTCTACCTCAAGCTGAACGTCACGCAGGGCGACCTCGTCATCGAGGTTCCGGCCGAGAACGTCGACCTGGTCGGCGTGCGCGACGTCATCGGCAAGGAGGGGCTCGACCGAGTCTTCGAAGTGCTCCGCGCCCCGTTCACCGAAGAGCCGACCAACTGGTCGCGCCGGTACAAGGCGAACCTCGAGAAGCTCGCCTCCGGCGACGTGATCAAGGTCTCCGAGGTCGTGCGCGACCTGTGGCGCCGCGATCAGGACCG
>JBDIAF010000120.1:0-5665 GCA_039812245.1 Agromyces sp.
GGGCTGCGGCCGGTGCCGCCCGCGGCCGGGGCGGCGCGAGCGCCGGAGGTGACGGAGCTGCAGGCCGACCGGCGACGGGTCGACGCGGCCGGCGGGCTCCTCGCCTGAGCGGCCGCCGACTCCGACGGGGTCAGGGGCGCAGCAGCACCTTGATCGCCCGCCGCTCGTCCATCGCGGCGTAGGCCTCGGCCGCCTCGGCCAGCGGCAGCTCGAGGTCGAACACGCGCCCGGGGCGGATCGCGCCCGAGCGGACGTCGGGCAGCAGCTCCTCGATGTAGCCGCGCACCGGCGCGACCCCGCCGTTCACGCCCACGTTCGTGTCGAACAGCTGCCGGATCGGCAGCTCGGCGCCCCCGTTGGGCACGCCGACGTAGCCCACCATGCCGCCGGGCCGGGCCGCGCGGATCGCCTGGTCCATCGACTCCTTCGTGCCGACGCACTCGAGCACGCGGTCGGCGCCGAGGCCCCCGGTGAGCTCGCGCACCGCGGCGATGCCCTCGTCGCCGCGCTCGGCCACGACGTGGGTCGCACCGAACTCGCGGGCGAGCGCCTGCCGTTCGGGATGCCGGCTCATCGCGATGATCGTCGTCGCCCCGAGGCGCTTCGCCGCGATGATCGCGCACAGGCCGACCGCGCCGTCGCCGACGACCGCGACCGCGTCTCCCGCGCCGACCCCGGCCGAGACGGCCGCGTGGTGGCCCGTGCCCATGACGTCCGAGAGGGTGAGCAGGCCCGGCACCTCGTCGTCGCCGACCGGCCCGGGGACGACGACGAGCGTGCCGTCGGCCAGGGGCACCCGAACCCGCTCGCCCTGGCCGCCGTCGGCGAAGCCGCCCTCGCGGTCGACGGAACCCCACCAGCCGCCGTGCAGGCACGAGGTGGACACGCCGTTGCGGCAGTTCGCGCAGGTGTCGTCGCACACGTAGAACGGCGCGATCACGAAGTCGCCCACGCGCACCCCGACGACCTCGTCGCCCACCGCCTCGACGACGCCCACGAACTCGTGGCCGATCCGGCGCGGCTTCCGCGTGGGCGTGATGCCGCGGTACGGCCAGAGGTCGGAGCCGCAGACGCAGGCCGCGACCACCCTCACGATCGCGTCGCGCCCCGTCGACAGCACGGGGTCGGGCACAGTCTCGACACGGATGTCACGGGCTGCGTGGATGACGGTGGCGCGCATGCTGCGAGCCTAGGACCATCGCCGGCGGCTCCGCACCGGGCCGGCCCGGTTCTGCTGTGAGCGGATCGCGCTGGCCGCCCCGGGATCGCGCGGTTAGCCTCGGGGCATGGGCAGGGTGGTCGAGTTTCCGAGGGTCCCGCGAGCGCCGAAGCCGCTCTGGCGCACGGCGCTGGGCGAGGTGCTCCGCGCCGAGCGGCTCGGGCAGGAGCGCATCCTCACCGAGGTCGCGGCCGAGGCGGGCCTGTCGCCGCAGTACCTCTCCGAGGTCGAGCGCGGGCGCAAGGAGCCGTCGAGCGAGGTGCTCGCGGCCGTGACCGAGGCGCTCGGGCTCGAGCTGTTCGAGGTCGTGGAGCGGGTCGGCCGGTCGCTGCAGGCGCGTCGCGAGGCCGAGCTCGCTGAGGCGGCACGACGCGAGCGGCTCGAGCAGGAGGTGGCGCGCGCGTACCGCCTCGACCAGCCGTCGAGGCATCCGCTGCTCGTCGACCTCACCGCCGCCGACGCGGCGGACGCATCCGCCGCGCCCGCAGGCACCGTCTACCTGCTCGTCGCGTAGTCGCCGCGGGCGGCGCCGACCGCCGCCTGCGCGGTCAGCACGTGGTCGGCGAGTCCGTATTCGACGGCCGCGGCCGCCGGCAGGATGAGATCGCGGTCCGTGTCGTGCCGCAGCGTCACCACGTCACGGCCGGTGTCGGCCGCGAGCGCCGCCTCGAGCTCGGCCCTGACGCGCACCACCTCGTCGGCGTGGATGATGAGGTCGGGGATCGTGCCGCGTCCCTGCGTCGACGGCTGGTGCAGCACCACCCGACCGTGCGGCAGGATCGCACGCTGTCCCTTCGCCCCGCCGGCGAGCAGCACCGCGGCGGGGCCACCGGCCTGGCCGACGCACGTCGTCGCGACCTCGGGCCGGATGTGCTGCATCGTGTCGTACACGGCGAGCGCGGCTCCCGGCGAGCCGCCCGGCGAGTTCAGGTAGAGGCTGATCGGGGTCTCGCTCGACTCGGCGGCCAGGTGGAGGAACTGCGCGATGAGCACGTTCGCGACGCCGTCGTCGATCTCGGTGCCGAGGTAGACGATGCGCTCCGAGAGGAGCCGGCTGTAGACGTCGAGCGATCGCTCGGCGTTGCCGCGGCGCTCGACGACGTAGGGGATCGTGTAACTGGTCATGCCGGTACTCGCAATCCGGTCTGGGGGCGCTCGGCCCGCGGCAGCATCTCGTCGAAGCCGTCGACGACGCGGTCGATGAAGCCGTACTCGACGGCCTCGGCCGCCGTGTACCAGCGGTCGCGCAACGAGTCCTCGGCGATCCGCTCGAGGGGCTGCCCCGTGTTCGCGGCGATGATGCCGAGCACGGTGTCGCGCGTGTGCCGCAGGTCGTCGGCCTGCAGCTCGACGTCGACCGCGGTGCCGCCGATCCCGGCCGAGCCCTGGTGCATGAGGATCCGGGTGTGCGGCAGCGCGAAGCGCTTGCCGGGCGTGCCCGCGCTCAGCAGGAACTGCCCCGCGCTCGCGGCGATGCCGTAGGCGATCGTGGCGACGTCGTTCGGGATCGAGCGCATCAGGTCGGCGATCGCGAGCATCGCCGACACCGAGCCGCCCGGCGAGTTGATCCAGAATCGGATGTCCCGGCGCCGGTCCTCCGCCGCCAGGGTGACGAGCTGCGCGCAGAGGCGATTGCCGCCCTGCTGGTCGAGCTCGTCGCCGAGCACGATGACGCGTTCGTGGAAGAGCCGGGCGGTGAGCTCGGCGTCGATCGGCAGGACCGCCGGGTTCGCTTCGTTCATGGTCCCAGCCTGCGGCGGAACGGCCCGCGGCGGGGCCGATGCTGCCGAGGGCAGCACTGCCCTCGGCAGCACTGCCCACGGCAGCACTGCCCACTGCCGGGCGCCGCTCAGCCGCCCGGTCGTCCGCGCGACACGAGCGACTGCAGCGGTGACACCAGCACCATGACGAGCAGCGCCCAGTAGCCGATCACCGGCAGCGCGATCGACACGACGAGCGCGACGGCGAACAGGCTGCTCGTGAGCACGTCGGCGAGGACGCCCCGGCGCAGTCGGACGTCGGCGGTCGAGTGCAGCAGCGGGTGCCGCAGCAGGTACCACCGGATGGCGAGCGAGACGAGGCTCGTCGCCAGGAGGCTGCCGATGTAGACCGCCTTCTGCGCCGCGTCCTCCGCCATCGAGCCGAGCATCGCGGTCGCCACGGGAAGCCAGACGATCGTGAACATCCAGGCGAGGGTGAGCCAGAGCAGGGCCGGGCTCGTGCGCTCGACGCGCGCGAAGACGCGGTGGTTCGCGAGCCAGAAGGTCGCGATCATCACGAAGCTGAGGGCGAAGCCGAACAGCTGGCCGGCGTGGTCGTCGAGCCACTCGGCGACGCCGCCGCCCTCGCCGCCGACGTCCGTCACCGACTCCATGAGCGGCAGGATGAGCAGCGTCATCGCGATCGCGACGACGGCGTCGGTGAAGGCCTTCAGCCGCTCGGCCGAGGCGAGGGTCGGCCCGGTGCCGTCGTCGATGCTGCGCGCCCCGCTCTCGCTCATGGTCGAAGGCTAGCGAACGGCGGGGCCCGGATGCACGGGCCGGCGGCCGTGTCCCACGGCGGTCTCAGACGTGCGGCACGAAGCGCTGCCAGGCGATGCGCCGCTCGCGCCGCGGGTCGGCCTCGATCCGATCGACGCCGTCGAAGACCAGGGTGAGCCGGCGTTCCTCGTCGTAGCGCGGCCAGTCGAGGCATCCGTCGCCCATGCCGGTCGTGGCCGCGTCGGGCGCGCCCGACCCGGCGAGCGCGACCCAGTGCGCCTGCATGCGCCGCCCCGCCGCGACGAACATGCGGCGGCCGCCGAGCAGCGTCAACGCGGCGCCGACCGGGGTGTCGAGCTTCTCGAAGAGGGCGAAGAGCTCGAGCCCGTGCGTCGCGTCGAGCCCCAGCAGCCTGGCGGTGCGCGGCGCGGCGTCGAATCGGTAGAACCAGGTCGGCGCGAAGCGCGAGTGCCGTTCGGCGAGCTTCACGCTCGGGAACCAGAAGGTGAAGTCCCCGCCGAAGTCGGCGGCCGGGCGGCGCTCGGGCAGGCCCGGGTACTGCCGCTTGATGCGCTTGCGGGCCTTCTTCTTCGTGTTGGCGAAGATGGCGCGGATGCGCGGCTTCGTCGTCGGCAGGATGCCGATGCGTCCCTCGAAGAGCGAGCCCTCGCGGTCGTTGGTGCCGATCACGAGCGGCACCCGGTGCGCGCGGCCCGCCTTGAACGCGTCGAGCGGGCGCTCCGGCAGGAACTCGCCGTCGATCACCGGCGCGAGGCTGATCGTGCCGGGGTTCTCGTCGGGGGTGCGCACCGCGAGCTCGGTCGTCGCGCGGGCCAGCAGCATCGGGTCGGCGGTGCGGAGCATGCGCGCGGCGTCGTACGGCGCCTCGCTGTCGAGGTCGTCGTCGTCGACGATGCGGCTGAGGATGCGCACGTACTCGCCCGCCCAGCGCTGCGCGACCTCGGCCGGGTAGACGGCGTTCGCGGGCGACGACTGCGCGATCGCCCGGCTGAACAGCCCCGCGGCGGCCGGCACGGTCATGAGCGTCGTGACCGAGTTGGCGCCCGCGGACTCGCCGAAGAGCGTCACGCGGTCGGGGTCGCCGCCGAAGGCGCGGATGTTGCGCCGCACCCACTCGAGGGCCGCCACCTGGTCGCGGAGGCCGAGGTTCGCCTCGATCGGATGCCCCGTCGTGGAGTAGGCGCGCAGGTCGAGCCAGCCGAGGGCGCCGAGCCGGTAGTTGCAGCTGACGTACACGACGCCGTGGCGGCGCACGAGCCGCTCGCCCTGGGCCGGGTACTCGCCCGAGGAGCCGACGCTGTAGGCGCCGCCGTGCAGGAACAGCATGACCGGCAGCCCTCCGCCTGCGGTCTCGCGCGCCGCCCGGTCGGGCGCGACGACGTTCAGGCTCAGGCAGTCCTCGCTGCGCGGCAGGTGCGCGGCCGCGCCGATGAACTGCCCGCGCCGCAGCTGCGGTGCGACCGGCCCGAATTCGGATGCCTCGCGCACCCCGCCCCACTCGGCTGCGGGCCGGGGTGCGCGGAAGCGGGCGTCGCCGGCCGTCGAGGCGGCGTACGGGATGCCCCGCCAGACCAGCACGCCTCCGCGGCGGGCACCGCGGACCGCCCCGCGATCGGTCTCGACGACGGGGCCGTCGGCCGTCACCTCGCGCGTTCGCATGCGCGCAGCGTAGCGACGTGGCATGAACTTCGGGCCCGCGGGACAAGTTCGAAGCTGCGGCAATACAAATTTCTCATTCCGATCCCAGCTGCTTATCCCCGGAAACATAGGCCGGAACGTCCCCACAACACAATTAGTGGGCTAAAACTGAACCAAATTGCGGGAAGCGACATGGACGAGAAGTACGACCTGCCTTCCGTCGAGTTCGGATCGGGCCTCGTCCGAGATGCGTTCGAGATCGAACGGTTGCGCGGGAACCTGGGTAGCGGCACCACCCCGGCTCGAA
>JBDIAF010000121.1:0-5661 GCA_039812245.1 Agromyces sp.
CCTGATGCCGCGAGGCCCCTTCGACCGGCACGACCGTGCGGACCTCGCGCTCGGCGCCGGCCGCGTCGACGATCGTCAGTCCGTCGAGGCGCAGCAGGTTGCCCCACTGATCGGGGTTCGCGCCGCGCCGCTCGCGGCTGATCGAGTAGACGAGGTAGCCGAGCGACACGGCGAGCACGATGATCAGCGGCCAGAACAGCCACGGCGACGACCCCGGCCGCACGAAGCTCGTGGCGAGCAGTGCCACGAGCAGCACGAGGTAGGGGAACGGCTCCCAGAGCAGCAGGGGCTTTCGGCGCGGGGCGGCGGGCATGGCTCCAACGCTATCGGCTCGACCGCCCCGGGCTCACGGCGCCCTCACAGCGATGGATGCCTCGAGGCATCCACCCCGGCGACCGGACTCAGCGCAGGCCGGGCAGCCGCGAGGCGACCTCGTCGAGCACGGCCTCGTCGCCCGCATGCACTCCGGACTCGCGCGGCCAGTGCGCGATCACGTCGGTGAAGCCGAGCTCGGCGGCACGGCCCACCGCGTCCTCGAACGCGCCCACGCTCGCGAGTGCGTCGCGGCCGCTCGAGTCGATGGAGAGAGCCCGGGCGAGGGTCTGCGGATCGCGCCCGGCGTCTTCGCAGGCGGCGTCGAGGCCGCGAGCGAGCTCGCCGACCCTGCGCCACCAGGCCTCGGGCTCGAGGCCCTCGGCCCCCGTCGTGATCCAGCCCTCGGCCAGTTCTGCCGTGAGCGCGAGCCCGCGGCGGCCGTTCGCCGCGAGCCAGAGCGGCGTGCGCGGCGACTGGGCGGGCGCGCCCACCATGCGGGCGCCGACCGCGCGGTACCACTCGCCCTCGAAGTCGATGCCGGCTGCCGCACCGTCGCCGGCCTGCTCTTCGAACCGCAGCAGGCGGTCGAGCGCCCGGGTGAACTCGGCGAACCGCTCGAAGCGGGCCAGCGGGGTGAGCTCCTGCTGCCCCAGCACGAAGGCGTCGAAGCCCGTGCCGCCCGAGCCGACGCCGAGCACGAGCCGGCCGCCGGAGATCTGGTCGATCGTCGCGACCTCCTTCGCGAACGGCACGGGGTGGCGGAAGTTCGGGCTCGCCACGAAGGTGCCGAGGCGGATCGTCGAGGTGACCATGGCCGCGGCGGTGAGCGTCGGCACCGTGGCCTGCCACGGCTCGCCGGCGAGCGAGCGCCAGGAGAGGTGGTCGTAGGTCCAGGCGTGGTCGAAGCCGTACTCCTCGGCCGCACGCCACCGGCGCGAGGCATCCGGCCAGTCGAACTGCGGGAGGATGACGAGACCGAAGCGCATGCTCGAAGCCTATGCCGGGCCGGCGACATCGGCGACGGGGCCCGTCGAGGGCGCGGGCGCGACGGGCACCGACGCGGTGACGGGCAGCGGCTCGGCACCCAGTTCGATCGCGCTCGGCTCCCCGGCGACGGGGCGCTCGAGCTTCACGCAGACGATGCCGGCGAGGATCGAGACGCCGCCGAGGATCTGCAGCCAGGTGAGGGTCTCGCCGAGCAGGATCCAGCCGGCGATCGCGGCGAAGACCACCTCGGACAGGCCGAGGAACGCCGCGAGCCGCGAGCCGAGCCGGCCGATCGCGCCGAGGCCGGCGACGTAGGCGAAGGCGGTCGACACGACGCCGACGGCGATGAGCGGCACGAACCAGGGCGCGGTGCCGCCGAGGAAGTCGACCTCGCCGAAGACGAAGGCCATCGGCAGCAGGCCGGTGGCACCGGCGACCGCGAGCGCCACCGCGCCGACCACGAAGCCGGCCGCGATGAGCGCGATCGGCGGCAGCTGCGCCGCGGCGGACTCGCCGACGGCGTAGTAGACGCAGACCCCGATCATCGCGAGCGCCGCGAAGACGAGCCCGAGCACGTCGAGCGCTCCCCCGCCGGGGCCGATGACGAGCACGAGGCCGACGAGCGCGAGCACGGAGCCTGCGAGCACGACGCGCTGGGGCAGCCGCCGCGTGCGCGCCCAGGCGAGCAGCACCAGGGCGATCGGGGCGAGGTACTCGATGAGCAGCGTCATCGACACGGGGATGCGCTCGAGCGAGGCGTAGAAGAAGAACTGCACCCCCGCGACGGCCACGAGGCCGAACAGCAGCACCGTCCACCTCGCCCGCCACAGCGGGCGCAGGTCGCCGCGGAGCGCCACGAGGCCCGGGACGGCCAGCAGCACGGCCGCGATCGAGATGCGCGCGAGCACGGCCGCGCCGGGCGACCAGCCGCTCTCGAGCAGCGGTTTCACGAACACGCCGCCGACCCCGAACGCCAGGCCGGCACCGAGCCCGAGGGCGATGCCCGTCACGCCGCGCGATGCTCGCATCGCCGTCTCCCGTCTCGTCGTCGTGCCGCACCTCGCGTCGCCCCGAATGCGGCGATGTCATGGGCGAATGTGGTTATGCTCGTGACAGTAGTGCAGGGCGTTGTCAGGAGTCAAATGATTTTCACCAATGACACGGTGGATGCCCTCGGCTTCGCCGCCGGGCTCGCCAACACGGTGCCCGAGGCATCCGATTCGGGCCTCGACGAGCTCGTCGACCAGGCCGAGCTCGTCGCCCTGCTCGACCGCTGGTGGTACTCGGGCCGCCGCGACGGCGACGCCGCCGAGCTCGCGGAGGTCGTCGAGGCCCGGGCCCGCCTGCGCCGCCTCTGGAGCCTCGACCGCGACGCCGCCGTCGACGAGGTCAACGCGATCCTCGCCGGCTCCGACGCGGTGCCCAGGCTCGTGCGCCACGACGGCCTCGACTGGCACATCCACGCGACCTCGAGCGAGGCGCCCCTCGCCGAGCGCATCCTCGTCGAGGTGGCGATGGCCTTCGTCGACGTCATCCGCGCCGACCAGCTCGAGCGGCTGCGGATCTGCGACGCCGACGACTGCGAAGGCGCGTACCTCGACCTGTCGAAGAACGCCTCGCGCCGCTTCTGCTCGACCCGCTGCGGCAACCGCATGGCGGTGCGCGCCTACCGCGCCCGCGGCTGAGCACCCCTGCACCCAGTACGCCGCAGCCAGTCGTCTGCGCTTCGCCGCGACACGCCGGTACCGGGATGTCCGCGTCGGCGCGCCGACCCCGGCTGCAGACGACCGGCAGCGGCCATGACGAAGGCCCCCGGCCTTGCCCGAGGGGCAGGTGCGGGGGCCTTCGCAAGAAGTTCGCGGCTCATCGGGAGCCACGCAGCGGAGTGCGCTTAGCGGCGCAGCCCGAGACGCTCGATGAGCGCGCGGTAGCGAGCGATGTCGACGTCGGCGAGGTAGCCGAGCAGACGACGACGCTGACCGACGAGGAGCAGCAGGCCACGACGCGAGTGGTGGTCGTGCTTGTGCTCCTTCAGGTGCTCGGTGAGGTCCTTGATGCGCTTGGTGAGGATCGCGATCTGGACCTCGGGGGATCCAGTGTCACCGGGGTGCGTCGCGTACTCTTCGATGATCGCCTTCTTGGTCTCTGCATCCAGTGCCATAGAGGGATCCCCTTCCTTCTCGTTGCGCGCTGCCCGGGGCCTTCTGCCTGGGCTCTCTTGATGCGCGGCCGTTCGACGGCAACCGAAACAGCTTAGCAGAACGGATGCCTCGCCTTGCCGCGCCCGGGATGCGCGCGCAGACTGGGCCCATGGCCTTCACGATGAAGCGGGTGTACGACGACGCGGCGGCGGGCGACGGGTTCCGGGTGCTGGTCGACCGGCTCTGGCCGCGCGGCGTCAGTAAGGAGCGCGCCGAGCTCGACCTGTGGGACAAGGACGTCGCCCCGTCGCCGCAGCTGCGCACCGCCTGGCATCACCAGCTCGAGGACTTCGACCGCTTCGCCGGGGACTACCGCTCGGAGCTCGACCGCAATCCCGCCGCCGAGGCGCTCGTGGCGCTCGGTCGCAAGCACGACCGCGTGACGCTGCTGTACGGCGCGCGGGACGAGCAGACGAACCACGTGACGGTGCTGCTCGACTGGCTCGCCGCGCACGGCGCCGACGTCGAGCGCTGAGCGCAGCGCGCTGGGCGCGGAGCCGCGTCGGTCACGGCACCGGCAGGAAGACCGCCGGCCACCCGGTGTGCGCGTACACGATGACGGCGAACACGACGGCGTCGAAGAGCATGTGCACCACGAACACGTAGGTGAGCGACTTGGTGCGGGTGAACAGCCAGCCCTGCACGAGCGCGAACGGGATCGTGAGCAACGGCCCCCACGAGCGGTACCCGAGCTCCCACAGGAACGACACGAACACGAGCGCCTGCAGCAGGTTCGCCTGCCACACCGGGAAGTGCCGGCGCAGGAGCACGAACACCGTGCAGACGAAGAAGAGCTCGTCCCAGGTGCCGACGGCGACGACGCCGACGAGCAGGCGCCCGATCTCGTCGGGCCCGGCGACCGCCGGCCAGTTCTCGTACACGCCCGAGCTGATGAAGTAGAACGGCAGCACGAGCCAGCCGGCGACGAGGACGATGGCGAGGTAGGCCCACTGCGCGCCGGTCCAGCGCTTGCCGGTGCGCCACGGGAACCGGATCGTCCGCTCGCGGTAGACGAACCGCGAGACGAGGTAGGGCACCGCGACCGCGAGTCCGAGCACGACGGCGAAGCGCAGCATGCCCGCGTCGCTCAGGTCGGCCTCGAGCGACATCGTCGAGATGACGAGCTGCCCGGCCGCAATGAGGGCGAGGTCGGCCGTGAGTCGCGAGGTGCGCCCGCTGCGGTCGCACCACCAGGCGACGAGCAGCCCCGCGGCGAGCGCGGCGTAGCCGATCCAGCGCAGCTGGAAGCCGAACAGGAGCACGGCCGCGCCGCACACGAGCGCGGCCGGCACGAGGCCGGCCGCGTGACGGCGCACGGCGGGGCCGGGCGGGGCGAGGGCGTCGGCGCGAGGCATCCGGCGCCCTAGTGGTCGGCGCCGACGAGGTCGCGCTCGGATGCCTCGGCCCAGCGCGCGAGGAATCGGGCGCCGGCCTCGTCGTGGATGAGCTCGTCGTGCACGAGCACCGGGTAGGCGGTCTCGGGCACGCCGTCTGCGGGACGCACGTCGACGTGGCGCACCCGCTCGCCCTGCTCGTGCAGCCAGTCGGCCATGCGGTAGTCGCCGCGCGAGTCGCCCATGGTGCGCCAGTGCCGGGGCCGGATGCCCCGCGCGTCGAGCAGTCGCAGCGCGCGCTCCGCGCCGAGGTCCTTGCCGAGGCGCACCGACTCGATGTCGGTCGAGATGATCGTCGGGTCGATGCGCCACTGCACGCCGCCCGAGGCATCCGCGCGCCTGACGCCCTCGCGCACCGTGCCGAAGCCGCGCGAGGCGAGCGCCTCGGCGGCGAGGCGGTCGAACTCGGGCTGCACCGCCAGGTACGACGCGGATGCCACGTCGATCCGCTGCTCGACCGAGACCATGGCGCGCTTGGTCTCGTCGAAGAACATGGCATCGGCGAACCGGGCGGCGACGAGCTCGCGCATCTCGTCGGCGAAGCCGGCGGGCGTGGCGAGCGCGGCGTCGACCTCGATCGGGCCGAGGCCGTCGCGGTCGATCTCGGCCCACACCGCGCCCTTCTCGCAGACCGCCCACACCGGGGCACCCGGCGCGAGGCCGGCCGCGAGCATCGGCGGGACGAGCTCGGCGGCGATGAAGGCGTCGGAGCGGCCGGTGTTGAACACGACGGGGTTGCCGGCGTTCGCGAGGGCGACGAGGTC
>JBDIAF010000122.1:0-5626 GCA_039812245.1 Agromyces sp.
CGGGGTCGCGATGCGTCCGGCGCGACCGGAGCGGCTGCCTCGGCCGGCGCCAGCCCGACTCGCCCGAGCGCCGCGGCGACGATCGTCTCGGGCTCCTCGAGGCGCCCCGGCCCGCTGTCGGCGCCCGTGAGCTGGCCGACGGCCGGTCCGACGATCGTGACGCCGCGCTCGCGCAGCAGTGCGATGTTCGCCTGCGTCGCGGGGTGCTGCCACATCTCGGTGTGCATCGCCGGCGCGACGACGACGGGCGCCCGGCTCGCGAGCACGGTGTTGCCGAGCAGGTCGTCGGCCAGGCCCGCGGCGAGCTTCGCGATCGTGTTGGCCGTGGCCGGCGCGATGACGATGAGGTCGGCCGCCTGGCCGATGGCCACATGGCGCACCTCGGCGACGCCCTCGTACAGCTCGGTGTGCACCGGGTTGCGCGAGATCGCCTCGAGGGTCGGCCGCCCGACGAACCGCAGCGCCGACTCGGTCGGCACGACGTGGACGTCATGCCCTTCGAGCACCAGCTGGCGCACGAGCGAGACCGCCTTGTACGCCGCGATGCCGCCGGTGATCCCGACGACGATGTTGAGCCGGCTCATCGCGCTCGCGACGGTCGCTTACTCGCCCAGCGGGCGAAGGCGCAGCTTGTCCTCGTTGATCTCGTGCATCGCCACCGTGAGCGGCTTGTCATCGATCGAGGAGTCGACCAGCGGCCCGACGTTGTCGAAGAGGCTGCCTTCGTGCAGGTCGGCGTAGTAGTCGTTGATCTGGCGGGCGCGCTTCGACGCGAAGATGACCAGCTGGTACTTCGAGTCGACCTTCGACAGCAGGTCGTCGATGGGCGGATCGATGATGCCGGACAGCTTCTCAGCCATGCACTGACTCCTTGTTCGTGGATGGGCGCACGAGCGTGCGCCGAAGATCTCGGCCCGGACGGCGACCGAGCCGACCCGACGGACGTCGGGCAGGCTAATGCCGACCCTTGCGAGGCCGCATCAAGTCTACGACCTTTTGCGCGGCCTCGGCGACCTGGTGGTTCACCACCTGGTGATCGAACTCGTCGACGGCGGCGAGCTCGACCTTCGCGGTCTCGAGCCGGCGCTGCTGCTCGGCGGGCCCTTCGGTGCCGCGGCCGACGAGTCGGCGCACGAGTTCGTCCCAGCTGGGCGGCAGGAGGAAGACGAGCGTGGCCTCGGGCATCGCCCGGCGCACCGAGCGCGCACCCTGGATGTCGATCTCGAGCAGGACGCTGTCGCCGGCGGCGATCGCGGCCTCGACGGGCCCGCGAGGGGTGCCGTAGCGATGCGCGTTGTGCACCGTCGCCCACTCGAGGAGCTCCCCCTCGGCGACCATGCGGTCGAACTCGGCGTCGGAGACGAAGAAGTAGTGCTCGCCCTCGACCTCGCCGGGGCGCGGCGCCCGCGTCGTGGCCGAGACCGAGAGCTTCACCTCGGGGTGGTGGTCGCGGATGTACCCGGCGACCGTCCCCTTGCCGACGGCGGTCGGCCCGGCCAGCACCACGAGCCGGTCGCCCGTGCCGCCGTGCGCCGCGATCCACTCCGCGACGAAGGCGCGCAGGCGCCGCCGCTGCAGGCGGCCGAGGCCGCCGAGGCGCTTCGCGGGCGAGATCTGGAGCTCGCCCATGATGCGCTCCGTCTTGGTGCGGCCGATCGCGGGGATGGCGCCGAGGAACTCGGTGACCCGCAGCCGCCCCTCGACGCCCTCGGGGTCGTCGAACGAGACGCGCAGCACGTCGAGCGGGCTGCGCGTGCCGTCTGCGATGTCGCGCTTCACCTCGGCCCGCGCCCGCCGGGCGGCCACCGCGGCGCGCGAGGCGGCGACGCGGTCGACCTCGGGCGGTGCGCTTGCTGCTGCTGCGGGCTCAGACACCGAGCTCTGCCACCTCCCCGGCGCGACGACGCACCGTCTCGCCGATCTCGTCGGGACCGGCGGCCAGGATCGACCGCGACTCGTTGACGATGACGCCGGCGGCGAGCGGGCCGAAGACCTCGCGGATCGCCGCCGTGTCGCCGCCCTGGTGGCCGAAGCCGGGGGCGAGCACCGGGAGCGTGGGGCGCTCGCCGTACGCGTCGGGGTCGACGCCCATCCGGGGCAGGTCGACGGTCGCGCCGATCACGACGCCCGCGTCGCCGAAGGTGCGCTGCGCGGCGTCGGGGCGCTCGCGGTTCCAGGAGTCGACGCCCGAGATCATCGCCGAGGCGAGGGTCTCGCCCGCGCGGCTCGAGCGTCGCAGCTCGGCGGTCTGCACCGCCTCCGCCTCGGGGTTGGACGTCGCCGCGAGCACGAAGACGCCCTTGCCGGCCGCGGCGGCCTGCGCCATCACGGGCAGGAGCGTGGCGAGCCCCTGGTAGGGGTTCAGGGTCAGCGCATCGGCTTCGAGCGTCGAGCCCGGTCGCAGCCAGGCATCCGCGTAGCCGGCGAGCGTCGAACCGATGTCGCCCCGCTTCGCATCGGCGATCACGACGAGCCCGGCGTCGCGCGCCTCGGCGAGCACGCGCTCGAGCGCGAGGAAGCCGGCTGCGCCGTGACGCTCGAAGAACGAGACCTGCGGCTTCACGATGCCCGCATGCCCGGCGGCGGCGTCCACCACGCGCAGTCCGAACTCGCGCGCACCCTCACCGCTGTCGGGCAGCCCCCACGACTCGAGCAGCCCGGCGTGCGGGTCCACCCCCACGCAGAGGCGCCCGTATGCCGCGAACGCCGCCGCGAGCCGATCGCCGAAGGGCACCACCTCGCTCACGCGATCGCCCCCCGCCGTCCCTGGTACTCCTGCAGGCTCGTCACCTCGAAGCCGTCGCCGCCCGCGTCGAGCGAGGCGACCGCGGCCGAGAGCTCGGCGATCGTGGTGAACAGCGGGATGTCGGCCGCGACCGCCGCCGCGCGGATCTCGTAGCCGTCGGCCCGGGCGGTGCGGCCGCTCGGCGTGTTGACGACCACGTCGACCTCGCCGCGGTGGATCAGCTCGACCACGCTCGTCGCGTCGTCGCTCGGCTTGTCGTGGTACTTCAGCACCTCGCTCGCCCGGATGCCGTTGCGACGCAGCACCTCGGCCGTGCCGCTCGTCGCGGCGATGTCGTAGCCGAGCTGCTGCAGGCGAAGGATCGGCAGGATGATCGCGCGCTTGTCGCGGTCGGACACCGAGACGAACACCGTGCCCGCCGTCGGCATGCCGCCGTACGCCGCAAGCTGGCTCTTGGCGAACGCGGTCGGGAAGTCGCGGTCGATGCCCATGACCTCGCCGGTCGAGCGCATCTCGGGGCCGAGCACCGAGTCGACCATGATGCCCTCGCGCGTCCGGAAGCGGTGGAAGGGCAGGACTGCCTCCTTCACGGCGACCGGCGCGTCGAGCGGCACGTTCGAGCCGTCGGTCGCGGGCAGGAGGCCCTCGGCCACGAGCTCGGCGACCGTGGCGCCGACCATGATGCGGCTCGCCGCCTTCGCGAGCGGGATGCCGAGCGCCTTCGAGACGAAGGGCACGGTGCGGCTCGCCCGGGGGTTGGCCTCGAGCACGTAGAGCACCCCGGCGCCGATCGCGAACTGCACGTTCAGCAGGCCCTTCACGCCGATGCCCTCGGCGATCGCGCGCGTCGCCTCGCGAACCCGGTCGACCTGGTCGCGGCCGAGGGTCACGGGCGGCAGGGTGCAGCTCGAGTCGCCCGAGTGCACGCCGGCCTCCTCGATGTGCTCCATGACGCCGCCGATGTAGAGCTCGGTGCCGTCGTAGAGGGCGTCGACGTCGATCTCGATCGCGTCGTCGAGGAAGCGGTCGACGAGCAGCGGGTGGCTCGGGCCCACGATGCCCTGCCCCTCGATGCGCGCGAAGTAGTCGACGAGGGACGCGGAGTCGTACACGATCTCCATGCCCCGGCCGCCGAGCACGTAGCTCGGGCGCACGAGCACCGGGTAGCCGATGCCCTCGGCGACCTGCTGGGCTCCGGCGAGGTCGAGCGCGGTGCCGTTTCGGGGCGCGAGCAGGCCGGCCTCGTCGAGGATGCCGGCGAAGAGCCCGCGCTCCTCGGCGAGGTCGATGGCGGAGGGGGTGGTGCCGAGGATCGGGACGCCGGCCGCCTCGAGCCCCTTGGCGAGGCCCAGCGCGGTCTGGCCGCCGAGCTGCACGATGACGCCCACGAGCTCGCCGGACTGCGACTCGGCGTGGATGACCTCCAGCACGTCCTCGAGGGTGAGCGGCTCGAAGTAGAGCCGGTCGCTCGTGTCGTAGTCGGTCGAGACCGTCTCGGGATTGCAGTTGATCATGATCGTCTCGAAGCCCGCGTCGTGCAGCGCGAACGACGCGTGCACGCACGAGTAGTCGAACTCGACGCCCTGGCCGATGCGGTTCGGGCCCGAGCCGAGGATGACGACCTTGCGGCGGTCGCTCGGCGCGACCTCGGTCTCGAGGTCGTAGCTCGAGTAGTGGTACGGCGTGAGCGCGGGGAACTCCCCCGCGCACGTGTCGACCGTCTTGTAGACCGGACGGATGCCGAGGATGTGGCGCACCTCTCGGGCGTCCTGCTCGCTGCCGAAGCCGCGGAGCTCGGCGATCTGCGCGTCGGAGAAGCCGTGGTCCTTCGCGAGCAGCAGCGTCTCGGTGTCGAGCGCCTCCGCCTCGGCGACCTGCGTCGCGACGTCGTTGATCAGCACGATCTGGTCGAGGAACCAGGGGTCGATCTTCGTCGCCTCGAAGGCCTGCTCGATGGTCGCCCCCTTGCGGAGCGCCTGCTGGAGGACGACGATGCGCCCGTCGGTGGGCACCTTCGCGATCTCGAGGAGCTCCTCGACCGAGCGCTCCTCGGGGCCCCAGTGGAACGACGATCCGCGCTTCTCGAGCGAGCGCAGCGCCTTCTGCAGCGCCGTGGCGTAGTTGCGGCCGATCGCCATCGCCTCGCCGACCGACTTCATGGTGGTCGTGAGCGTCGGGTCGGCGGCCGGGAACTTCTCGAACGCGAAGCGCGGGACCTTCACGACGATGTAGTCGAGCGTGGGCTCGAAGCTCGCCGGCGTGACGCGCGTGATGTCGTTCGGGATCTCGTCGAGGCGGTAGCCGATGGCGAGCTTCGCGGCGATCTTCGCGATCGGGAAGCCGGTCGCCTTGGAGGCGAGGGCGCTCGAGCGGGACACGCGCGGGTTCATCTCGATGACGATGACGCGGCCGTTCGACGGGTCGATCGCGAACTGGATGTTGCAGCCGCCGGTGTCGACGCCGACGGCGCGGATGATGTCGATGCCGATGTCGCGCAGGCGCTGGTACTCGCGGTCGGTCAGGGTCAGCGCGGGCGCGACCGTGATCGAGTCGCCCGTGTGCACGCCGACGGGGTCGACGTTCTCGATCGAGCACACCACGACGGTGTTGTCGTGGGTGTCGCGCATGAGCTCGAGCTCGTACTCCTTCCAGCCGAGGATCGACTCCTCGAGGAGCACCTCGGTGGTCGGCGAGTCGTGCAGGCCGGCGCCGCCGATGCGACGCAGGTCGGCCTCGTCGTAGGCGAAGCCCGAGCCGAGGCCGCCCATGGTGAACGAGGGGCGCACCACCAGCGGGTAGCCCAGGTCGTCGGCGGCCGCGAGGACCTCGTCCATGGTGTGCGCGATGTGCGAGCGGGCGACGTCGGCGCCGCACGCGACC
>JBDIAF010000123.1:0-5612 GCA_039812245.1 Agromyces sp.
GTGATGACGTACGCGGCAGGCACCCGCCCGCCCGTCAGCTCGGTGACGATGCCGTAGGTCGTGAAGACCGTGAGCGGCACGAGATACGCGAGCCCGAATAGCACGAGCGAGGGGACGCCGAGCACCCGCTTGAAGCGGCCCTCGGTGACCTGCGCGGTGGCGGTGGTCGCCGAGATGAGGGACTCGGCGTTCTTCGGCTCGGGGGACGAAGCCTGGGACATGGTCGGGGGTCCTTTCGTGGTGCGCCGCTACGCTGCGGCGCGGTATCGGGGGCTTCCTGCGAGATAGGTGGCACGGATCTCGAGCGCGGCCAGGGCGCTCGGCGGCAGCTCGCGCGGGTCGCGCGCGAGCAGCACGAGGTCGGCGGAGGCGCCGGGCTCGATGCGCCCCCACGGCGCCGCCGAGGCATCCGCGAAGGCCTGATGCGCGACCGCGGCCGAGTAGGCGTCGAACGCGACCGGCACGCCGACGATCTCCTCGGGCGTCCAGCCGCCGGCCGGCTCGCCGTCCGGGGTCTGTCGCGACACCGCGACGGCGAGCCCGTCGAGCGGCGCGCCCGAGCTCACGGGCCAGTCGCTGCCGAAGGAGAGCACAGCACCGGACGCCTCGAGGGAGTGCATGCGGTACTGGCGGTCGGCGCGCTCCTGGCCGAGGCGCGGCACGGTGAGCACCGTCATCAGCGGGTCGAGCTGCGCCCAGAGCGGCTGCATGCAGGCGATGACGCCGAGCTCGGCGAAGCGGGCGAGGTCGGCGTCGTCGACGAGCTGCGCGTGCGCGATCACCGGGCGGCGGTCGCGCGGCCCGTTCGCGTCGATCGCCCGCTCGATCGCGTCGAGCGCCTGGCGCACCGCGGCGTCGCCGATGGCGTGGATGTGCACCTGGAAGCCGGCCGCGTCGACCGCGCGCACGGCGTCGTCGAGGTCGCGGCCCTGCCAGACCGACATGCCGTGCTTGTGCAGCGCCGAGCAGTACGGCTCGAGCAGCGCGCCCGTCTCGGACTCGATCACGCCGTCGGCGAAGAACTTCACGGTGTTCGCGGTGAGCATCGGCGAGGCGAGTTCGTCGACACGGCGACGCGCCTCGCGCATCGCCGGCAGCTGGGCGGCGAAGCGGCGCGGGTCGGCGTAGAGGGCGAGGTTGAACCGCACCGGCAGGATGCCCCGGCCGGCCGCCTCGAGGTAGGTGTCGACGTCGCCCGGCTCGACCCAGGCGTCCTGCACCCAGGTGACGCCGCGGGCGAGGTAGTACTCCCCCGCGCGCACGAGCGCTCGCATGCGCTGCTCGGCCGGCCGCTGGCCCGCGACGTCGAGGACGAGGTCGACGGCCCCCCACTCGCGCAGGGTGCCGAGGGGGGTGCCGTCGGCGCGGCGCGGGATCTCGCCGAGCACCGGCTCGGGCGTCGAGGCGTCGATGCCCGCGAGCTCGAGCGCCCGCGAGTTCACCCAGACCGTGTGGTAGTCGTAGGCGCGCAGGACGACCGGGCGGTCGGCGACCGCCTCGTCGAGCCAGCGCGCGTCGAACAGGCCCTCCTCCACGATCGCGGGGTCGTACGAGGCCCCGAAGATCCAGGCGTCGGGGTCGGCCGGGTCCGCCGGGTTCGCGGCCGCGTAGGCCGCGACGGCGTCCTGGATCTCGGCGACGGTGGTGCAGTCGCGCACGGCCGGGCCCTCGGCCTCGAGGCCGCCGAAGAGGGGGTGCGCGTGGCCGTCGCCGAAGGACGCCATGAGGAACCCGCCGTCGAGGTCGACGCGCTCGACATCGGATTCGGCCCGGCCGGCGCCCGCTCGCTGCAGTGCCTCGGCCGAGGCATCCGCTTCGTCGTCGAGCGCGACGACGACGCCGTCGCGCACCAGGAGCGACCTCGCGGGGGGCTCCCCGGCCCCGCGCCAGATGGTTCCGCCGAAGAAGTGGGTCGCCGTCATGCACCGTTGCTCTCTGTGAGGCGAACGGTCCGTACGAACATTGATCGTACGAACACTGTTCGTGTCAGTGCTGAGAGGTTACACTCTCGACAGGACCGGGGGAAGAGCCGAGGTGGGATTCGTGTCGACGGTGAACCGTGCGCAGCTCGTGACCGCCGCGCTCGCGATCGTCGACGAGCACGGCAGCGACGCCCTCACCATGCGCTCGCTCGCGACCCGCGTCCATCGGCAGGTCTCGTCGCTCTACAACCACGTGGGCAGTCGCGACGAGCTCATCGAGCTCGTGCGTGCCCGCATCGTCGAGGGCATCGACACCTCGGCGTTCGACGGCCGGGAGTGGGACGAGGCCCTCGAGGCCTGGGCCCGCTCCTACCTCACGGCGTTCGCCGCGCACCCGAACCTCATCCGCATCCTCGCGACCTCCCCGATCCGCGACGTGTCGACGTTCGCCATGTACGACATCGTCATCGGCGCGCTGATCACCGCCGGCTGGCCGTTGCAGGAGGCGGTGGCCGTGATGCGCACCGTCGAGGCGCACGTGCTCGGCTCGGCGCTCGACCTCGTGGCCCCCGGCGACATGCTCGCCCAGTCGTCGGTGCCCGCCGAGCTCACCATGGTGCACGCCGCCCTCGCGCCCGAGTACGAGGAGTCCACGAGCGCGGCGGCCGCCTTCGAGCTCGGCATCGCGGCGCTGTTCGACGGCCTGCGCGCGCGGCATGCGGCCCTCGTGCCGACCCGCTAGCGAACGATTCCGCAACGACCCGCACGATTCGCGCGCCCCCGCCTGACGTCGCGCAACGATGCCGCGTACACTCCCCCTCATGGACAACCTCGACCGAGCGATCCTCGACCTGCTCCGGCAGAACGCCCGCGCCGGGTACGGCGACATCGGCTCCTCAGTGGGCCTGTCGGCCTCGGCCGTCAAGCGCCGCGTCGACAAGCTCGTCGCCGAGGGCGTCATCCGCTCGTTCACGATCCAGGTCGACCCGACCGTCGACGGCATGTCGACCGAGGCCTACGTCGAGCTGTTCTGCCGGGGCACGGTCGCCCCCGACGAGCTCAAGCGCATCCTGCAGGACGTGCCCGAGGTCGTCTACGCCGGCACCGTCACCGGCTCGGCCGACGCGATCGTGCAGATCCGCGCCCGCGACATCGCCTCGCTCGAGGACGCGCTCGAACGGGTGCGCATCGCCCCGAACGTCGACCACACGCGCAGCGCGATCGTGCTCTCGCGGCTCGTCAACCGGGTGCGCGACTAGCGGGGCGCGGCATGGGCGAGCACCGCAGCACGGATGCCTCCGGCCTCGGCCTCTCGATCGACCCCGCCGCAGCGGCGGCACCGTACGAGCAGCTGCGGGTCGCGGTGGTCGAGGCGGTGCGAGCCGGGCGCCTGGCCCCGGGCTCGAAGCTGCCGACGGTGCGCGGGCTCGCCGACGAGCTCGGCCTCGCGGTGAACACCGTCGCCAAGGCCTACAAGGCGCTCGAGGCCGACGGCGTCATCGACGGTCGCGGCCGCAACGGCACCTTCGTGGCCGAGCACGGCGACCCCGCCGAGCGGGCCCTCCAGGCCGCCGCCGCCGAGTACGCGGCGCTGGCGCGCAGGCTCGGCGCCGAGGCATCCGACGCCCTGCTCATCGTGCGGGCCGCGCTCGGCGACTGACCCGCTGCGCCGCCCGCCCGATTCCGAGCCGGCGCTCGCGCGCTACTCCTGCGGCGGCAGCGGCTCCTTCGGGAGCTTGCGCACCTTCGCCGCGCGGCGGCGACGGCGCTCGGGGATCATCGAGCGCATCTCCTCGAGCTTGCCGAAGCAGAGCAGGCGGTCGCCCGACTCGAGCATGACGCCCTTGCGCGGGTTGGGGATGACCTGCGGGCCGCGGTGCAGGGTGAGCACGGTGATGTCGCGCTCCCAGAGCCCCGACTCGCCGAGGGTCTTGCCGACGAGGTCGGCGTTCGTGTGCACGAGCAGCTCGGCGACCCCGTACCCGGTCGAGACGGTGAGGCGCTGGCGCACGTCGATCTCGGGGAAGGCGACCTGGCCGGCGATGTAGTCGATGATCGCGCCGGCGACGTCGAGGTTGGTCGCGGTCTCGATGCCCTGCAGGCCGGGCGAGGAGTTGACCTCCATGACGAGCGGGCCCTCGTCGCCCTCGAGCATGTCGACGCCGGCGACGCGCAGGCCCATGATCTGCGCCGAGCGCACGGCCGCCTGCTCGTACTCGGCGCTGAGCTCGACCGGCTCGACGGTGCCGCCGCGGTGCACGTTCGAGCGGAACTCGTCGCCGCTCGCGACCCGGCGCATCGCGGCGACGACGCGGTCGCCGACGACGAGGGCGCGGATGTCGCGGCCGCGGCTCTCGGCGATGAACTTCTGGATCAGCACGTTCTGCTTCGTCGAGTGCAGCGTCTCGATGATCGCCTCGGCGACCTTCACCTGCGGGGCGAGGATCACGCCGATGCCCTGCGTGCCCTCGAGCAGCTTGATCACGACGGGGGCGCCGCCGACGCGCTCGATCGCGGGGCGCACGTCGGCGCGGTTGCGCACGAAGGCGGTGGGCGGCAGGGCGATGTTGTGCCGCGAGAGGATCTGGTTCGCGCGCAGCTTGTCGCGCGCGTTCGAGATGCCGTTCGCGGTGTTGGGGGTGTAGACGTCCATCTGCTCGAACTGGCGCACCACGGCCGTGCCGAAGTAGGTGATCGAGTTGCCGATGCGGGGCAGGATCGCGTCGTAGTCGCTGAGCGGCCGGCCGCGGAACTGCAGGTCGGGTTCGGGGCCGGCGAGGTCGATCGCGAAGCGCAGGGTGTTCAGCACCTTCACCTGATGCCCGCGCTGCTGCGCGGCAGCGCGCAGGCGCTGGGTGGAGTACGCGTGCGGCGCGCGCGAGAGGATCGCGAGTTTCATGCGGGGTGCCCTGCCAAGATGGACGATGTGACTGAGATCTCCCATTCAAGCACCATCGCCGGGTGGCGCGAATGGGCGAGCCTGCCCGGCATCGAGGTGCCGTGGATCAAGGTCAAGCTCGACACCGGAGCGCGCAGCTCCGCCCTGCACGCCTTCGACCTCGAGGAGTTCGAGCGCGACGGCGCCGACTGGGTGCGCTTCGGCGTGCGGCCCTGGCAGAACTCCGACGAGGACGACGTCCGGGTCGAGCTGCCGGTGCACGACCGACGGCTCGTGCGCAGCTCGTCGGGCCACACCGCCGAGCGCATCGTCGTGCTGCTCGACGTCGTGCTGCTCGGGCGCCAGGTGACCGCCGAGGTCACCCTCACGAGCCGCGACGAGATGGGCTTCCGCATGCTCGTCGGCCGCGAGGCGCTGCGCCAGGGCTTCGTCGTCGACTCGGGCCGCTCCTTCGTCGGCGGGCGCGCCCCGAAGCACGCCCGTCGCCGCAACCGCGGCCGCGAGTAGCGCGCCGCCCCCGCACCGCTAGATGTAGTGCCCAGGCAGGTTGTTTGAGATGCGGCTGATGGGCGGGAGCTTTCCGATAGCGGTGTGGGGCCTGTGGTGATTGTAGAAGTGCAACCATGCCGGGAGCGCGGCGCGGCGGGCTGACTCGCTGTTGTAGTGCTTCGCGTAGGCCCAGCCGTCGGCGAGCGTGCGATGGAAGCGCTCGATCTTCCCGTTCGTCTGCGGCCGGTAGGGGCGGGTTCGTTTGGGCGTGACTCCGAGCTCTGCGCACGAGCTCCGCCAGG
>JBDIAF010000124.1:0-5589 GCA_039812245.1 Agromyces sp.
CGCGCTCGCACTGCTGGCGCTCGCGGCCGCGGCGCTGCTGCGCCGCCGGAGAGGAGACGGCACGGTCCCGTCGGTGCGCTGACCCGGTGCCGTCACGACGCCGGCTGCGCGCCAGTTCGTCGGCCTCCGCGCCGATCGGACTGGCGCGCAGCCCGCCGAAGTGGCGCAGCGGCGGGGTGCGGACTGCGGCGAGCGCCTCAGCGTCGCGGGATGGTGGAGCCGCGGATGACGAGGCGCACGGGCAGCGCCGTGGTGCCGCCCTCGGGCTCCGCCCCGTCGATCGCGTCGAAGATGCGCATGGCGGCGGTGCGGCCGAGCTGCTGCAGGTTGGCGTCGATGCTCGTGAGCTCGGGGCGCGAGTTGTTGGCGAGCACCTCCCAGTTGTCGTAGCCGTTCACGGCGACGTCCTCGGGCACCTGCTTGCCGAGGTCGCGCAGCGTGTCGAGCGCGCCCCTGGCGATCTGGTCGGAGCCGCAGACGATGCCGTCGACGTCGGGGTGCTGCGCGAGCACCATCGCGGTCGCCGCGCGGCCCCAGTGCTCGGTCCAGCTCGAGTACATGACGTCGCCGACGAGCTCGAGCCCGGCGTCGACGAGGGCCGCCTGCACGCCGATCGCGCGGTCCTGCGCGGCGGCGTACGTGGGGTCGCCGCTGATGTGCGCGATGCGGCGCCGCCCGGTCGAGAGCAGGTGCTCGACCGCGATGCGCCCGCCGGACACGTTGTCGGGCACGAGCGAGACGTCGCGCGGGTCGGCCGAGGGCGCGTACGCGTAGACGACGGGCACCGGGATGTCGGGGCCGAGCGAGGGGCGCGGGTCGGTCTGGCGGCCCACGACGATGATGCCGTCGACGCGCCGGTTCAGCAGCGCCTTGAGGTGGTGCTGCTCGCGGATCGTGTCGCCGCGCGCGTCGCACAGGAAGACGTTCACCTGGCCGGCGCCGAACGCGTCCTCCGCGCCCATCAGGATCGGGATGACGAAGCGGCCCTCGAGGTCGCTCGTGAGCAGGCCCACGGTGCCGGTGCGGCCCGCGATGAGGCTGCGGGCGAGCTGGTTGGGCGTGAACGAGAGCTCTTCGGCGGCCTCGAGCACGCGGCGTCGCGTGGCCGGGGCGACCTGGTCGCGTCCGTTGATCGCCTTCGACGCGGTCGCGAGCGACACGCCGGCCGCACGGGCGACGTCGCTGAGCGTCGTCGCCCGAGAGCCGTGCTCTGGTCTTGCCACTGGTGCCGCCTTCCCGCGTAGTTCTGAAACGCTACCGGAAGTGGTGCTTGACGGCGGCGTGATTCACACTGTAGCGTGCCGAAAGGCATTTCGGTATTTTCGGAAACGCAGTCGCGACCGCACCCGCGATGCCCGACCCGCAGTCATGTTCCCGGGCACATGCCCACTCAAGGAAGAGCTAGGAGATCCACAGATGACACGCAATCACCGCTGGGCGGCACGGGGCGCGGCCCTGATCGCCGCGGGCGCGCTCACGATCGGCATGGCCGCGTGCGCGGGCGGCGGCTCCGCCGCTCCCGAGACCGGGCTCGCCGACGCCGGCGTCGACGGCGTCGACGACGGCTCGACGCTCACCCTCTGGACGCGCGCCCCGCTCGAGAAGCAGGCCAAGCTGCTGGTCGAGGCCTACAACGACTCGCACGAGAACCAGGTCGAGCTGACCGTCGTGCCGAACGACGACTACGTCGCCAAGGTGGGCGCGGCCGCCGGCTCGGGCGGCCTGCCCGACCTCTTCGCCGCCGACATCGTCTACGTGCCGAACTGGGTCGAGCAGGGCCTCTTCCAGGACATCACGGCCAACATCGACGAGCTGCCCTACAAGGACTCGATCAACAAGGGCCACCTCGCCGCGGGCACCGTCGACGGCCAGGAGCACGTGCTGCCGTTCGTGCTCGACCTCTCGATGCTGTTCTGGAACAAGGAGCTCGCCGCGGAGGCGGGCCTCGACGCCGAGGCGGGCCCTGCGGACCTCGCCGAGTTCGCCGAGTGGGCCACGGCCATCCAGGCCCTGAACAAGCCCGACACCTACGGCACCGCGACCGGCCTCAACTGCGGCGGATGCCTCGTGTTCACGTGGTTCCCGAGCGTCTGGGCCGACGGCGAGCAGGTGCTCACCGACGACGGCACCGAGTCGCTGCTCGCGAGCGACACCGCGAAGGAGATCTACTCCACCTGGAAGGGCCTCTGGGACGCGGGCGCCGTGCTGCCCTCGTCGAAGGACGAGGCCGGCCCCACCTGGACCGCCGGCTTCACCGAGGGCAAGGTCGGCATCCAGCCGTACCCGGCGACGCTCCTCTCCTCGACCCCGTTCGACGTCGGCGTCGCGGGCCTGCCCGGCCCGAACGGCGGCGACTCGACCTTCGTCGGCGGTGACGGCATCGGCGTCTCGAAGGACTCGAAGAAGGGCGCCCAGGCCTGGAACTTCCTCAGTTGGATGATGAGCGAGGAGGCCCAGGTCGGCGTGCTCGCGAAGGACAACGACGTGGTCTCCCGCTCCGACCTCGCGGTGAACGAGTACTCCGAGAAGGACCCGCGCCTCATCACCATCAACGAGGTGGCCGCGAAGGGCGACACCCCGGTCGCGCTCAACTTCCAGCAGGCGTTCAACGCGCCGTCGAGCCCGTGGCTCACGCTCGTGCGCAACGCGGTGCTGGGCGACGGCGAGTCCGTCGATGCCGACAACGACGAGATCACGGCGGTGCTCTCGCAGTAGGCGTCGCGTGCGGGGCGGCCGGCACCGGCCGCCCCGCACCCTCCACGAAAGGCCCATCATGACCACCGCACCCCCTGTCGGAGCACCGGCGCAGGCCGCCCCGCTGCGCCCCGGCACCCGACGCCGCCGCCGCATGCGCGCCCTCACCGGCTGGGCCTTCGCCCTACCGACCGCCCTGTTCGTGCTCGCGCTGTTCGTGCTGCCGCTGCTGCTCGTGCTGCAGATGTCGGCCTCCGACTGGCCGCTCCTCGCCGGCAACCAGGGCCTCAACTTCCCCGAGAACTACAGCGAGGCGGTGAGCAACCGCTTCTTCTGGGACTCCATCTGGTTCACCCTCAAGTACACCGTGCTGACCACGGTCATCCTGCTCGCCCTGAGCCTCGGGCTCGCGATGCTCGTGCAGGAGTCAACGCGCTGGAAGGGGTTCCTGCGCACCGCGTTCCTCGTGCCGAGCGCGCTCGGCCTCGCGAGCGCCTCGCTGCTGTTCTACGTGCTCTACTCGCCGATCGCCGGCCCCTTCGCCGACCTCATGGCCTCGTGGGGCATCACCTTCCTCGGCACGCCCGACGGCGCGCTGTGGTCGACGATCTTCCTCATCGTCTGGCGCTACGCCGGCTTCTACATGCTGCTCATGCTCGTGGGCCTGCAGGGCATCCCCGAGGACGTCTACGAGGCGGCCCGCATCGACGGCGCCTCGCGCTGGCAGACCTTCCGCAGCGTGACGATCCCGCTGCTGCGCCCGACGCTCGCGATGACGACCGTGCTGTGCGTGACCGGGTCGCTGCTCGCGTTCGAGCAGTTCTACATCCTCACCAAGGGCGGCCCCGACAACGCGACGATCACGATCGTGCAGCTCATCTACAGCGTCGCGTTCCAGGGGCCGAACAACCTCGGCGTCGCCGGTGCGCTCTCGGTGATCGTGCTCATCGCGCTCGTCGTCATCAACTTCGCGCAGATCCGCGTGTTCAACAGGAAGGCCGAGGACTGATGGCCACGACCGTCACGCGCCGCAGCCGGGCGGCCGGGGTGCCACCCACCGACTCGACCGTCGCCATCGTGGCGCCGGGCTACCGCGGCTCGCGCCGCCCGCAGCGCACGAAGCTCGCCGGCGTCGCGCTGAACATGCCCTACTGGGTGCTCACCGGCGCGCTCGCGATCATCTTCCTCTACCCGCTGATCTGGACGGCGATCTCGTCGGTCTCGCCGCTCGCGGGCACCAACCAGACCGAGGGCTGGGGGCTCGGCAACTACGCGACGCTCGCGAACTACCAGGCGGGCATCTGGGTGTACATCTTCAACTCGGCCTTCGTGTCGCTTCTGACGGTGCTGCTCACGCTCGTGATCTCGCTGCTCGGCGGCTACGCCTTCGCGCGCTTCGACTTCCCCGGCAAGAACCTGCTGTTCCTGTCGACGCTCGCGATCCTGATGGTGCCGTACGCGACGCTGCTGATCCCGCTCTACGTGCTGCTGAACGCGGTCGGCCTGTCGAACTCGCTCGTCGGCGTGGCGCTCGTGCTCACGATGTTCCAGCTCCCGTTCTCGATGTTCATGATGCGGATCTCGTTCGAGTCCATCCCGCGCGAGCTCGACGAGGCCGCGATGGTCGACGGCTGCTCGGCCTGGACGGTGCTCTGGCGGGTGCTGCTGCCGGCCGTGAAGCCCGGGCTCATCACCGTGGGGCTGTTCGCCTTCCTCGCCGCGTGGAACGACTTCATGGCGCCGCTGATCCTCATCACCGACAGCAACCGGATGACCCTGCCGCTCGCGATCTCGAACCTGCGCGGCCAGGTGCAGGGCGTCGTCGACGACGGCGCCACCGAGGCCGGCGTGGTCGTGCTCGCGCTGCCCTGCATCCTCCTCTTCCTGATCCTCCAACGTCACTACGTGCGCGGCTTCATGTCGGGCGCCTTCAAGGGATGACCTCTCAAGGGATGAACATGACCCTCACCTCCACCACCGGCACCACGACGGATGCCTCGGCCACGACCCACCTCGTGCCCGTCGCGCCGAGCACGGGTGCACTGCGCCCGCTCGGCCTCGACGAGGTCGTCATCACCGACGGCCCCTGGGCGCGCCGCCAGCGGGTCAACGGCACCGCGACCCTCGACCACATCGGGCACTGGCTCGAGCGCGAGGGCTGGCTGGCGAACTTCGACCTCGCGGCGGCCGGCCGGCTGCCCGAGGGGCGCCGCGGGCGCGAGTTCAGCGACTCCGAGGTCTACAAGTACCTCGAGGCGCTCGCGTGGGAGATCGGCCGGCGCGAGGCATCCGCCGCGACGGGCGCCTCGTCCGCCGAGGCATCCGGAACCGACGCGCTCGAGGCGCGATTCCGCGCGGTCGTCGCCCGCATCGCCGCCGCGCAGGAGCCGGACGGCTACCTCAACACCCGCTTCGGGCGGCCCGGCCAGGGCGCGCGATGGAGCGACCTCGAGTGGGGCCACGAGCTGTACTGCCTCGGCCACCTCTTCCAGGCGGCGGTCGCCCGCGTGCGCACCCGCCCCGGCGCCGACGACGGCCTCGTCGAGGTCGCCCGCCGTGCCGCCGACCTCGTGTGCGAGGTCTTCGCCGACGGCGCGGACGAGCGCATCGGCGACCCCGCCGAGGTCGAGGTCGGCCTCGCCGAGCTCGGCCGGCTGACCGGGGACGCCCGCTACCTGGCGCAGGCGAAGCTGTTCATCGACCGGCGCGGCCACGGCACCCTGCCCGACCAGGAGTGGGGCCGTTCGTACTACCAGGACGACATCCCGATCCGCGAGGCGGACGTGCTGCGCGGCCATGCCGTGCGGGCGAACTACCTGGCTGCCGGCGCCACCGACGTCGCCGTCGAGTTCGGCGACACCGCCCTGCTCGACGCGCTCCGCCGGCAGTGGGAAC
>JBDIAF010000125.1:0-5564 GCA_039812245.1 Agromyces sp.
CACGGATCGACGATCGAGTCGATGGTGGACCGGATCGCGTCCCACTCCTCGGCCAGGTCGTCCGCGAACTGCTGCTTCAGTTCGGCGACGACGTCGGGGGCGACGCCGGCCTGCGGGTGCTCCGGCGGGATCGCGAGCACCTCGCCCCCGCCGGTGCCGCTCTCGCCCGGGCGGGTCACCGACCCCGGGACGCCCTGGTACATGAAGACGTACGTGCCGTCGTCGACGCGGTAGTCGCGCGGGTCACGCCCGGTTCAGCGTTCCTCCCGCAGTCGCGGTTCCGTGCGCCGCTCGGGGCGCAGCCCCGCCTTGTCGGCGTAGAAGGCGCGGATCCGGTCCATGTCGGCCGCGACGTCGCCGGTGAGCTCGAGCGTCGGGCCGAGTCCGGTCGTCATGGTCGTCCGGTCGACGAACCCGAGGGTGACGGGCATCCCCGTCTCGCGCGCGATGCGGTAGAAGCCGGACTTCCAGTACTCGTTGCCGCCGCGGGTGCCGTCGGGCGTCACGACGAGCCCGAACACCTCGCCCGCGCGCGCCATCGCGACGACATCCGTCACGACCCGGCCCGGGTCGGCGCGATCGACGGGGATGCCTCCGAGTCGACGCATGATCGGACCCCGCCAGCCGGCGAACAGGCTCTTCTTGCCGAGCCAGCGCACGTCGATGCCGAGGCGCCAGGCGATGCCCAGCATGAGCACGAAGTCCCAGTTCGAGGTGTGCGGGGCGCCGATCAGCACCGTGGGGCGAGCGGGGGCTCCGGCCCCGCTCAGCGTCCAGCGACTGCAGGCCCAGTAGACGCGGGAGACGAGTCGTCGGAGCATTCGGCAACCGTACGTGCACGGGCATGCGGGCAGCGGCATGCGTCGGGCGGGCCTTGCAGCGCGCAGGATCGGCTGGGAGGCTGGGGCGATGGACCTCGGCGCCGCGTTTCTGACCACCCGCTGGGCCGTGCGGTTGCCGATCCCGATCTTCCGTGCCGGCTTCGGGTTCGTCTTCGGCGGCCGACTGCTGCTGCTCGAGCATCGCGGGCGGGCGAGCGGAGCGCGGAGGTACGTCGTGCTCGAGGCGGCCGACCGCGAGTCGCGCGATACGGTCGTCGTGGCGTCGGGTTTCGGCCCGGACGCCCAGTGGTACCGCAATCTCGAGGCCGAGCCCCGATGCGGGGTGAGCATCGGCTTGCGCACGAGGGTGCCCGCTCGTGCCGAGCTGCTCGACGCGGGCGAGAGCGCCGCGCTGCTCGACCGATACGCCGCGAGGCATCCGAAGGCCTGGCAGGTGCTGCGCGACTCGATCGCATCGGCGACGGGCGAGCGCGACCCCGAGATCCCGATGGTGCGCCTGCACCTCGAGCGCGGGCGCTCCGCCCCGACGGCCTGATCCCGATCAGGGGGTGACGATGTCCGCGGTGCGTGCGAGGCTTGGCGCATGCCCGAGTCACCGGAGGTGCAGGCGCTCGTCGAGCAGCTCGCCGAGCAGACGGTCGGTCGAACGGTCGTCGGCGTCGACGTGCTCGAGTTCCGCGCCGTCAAGAGCCGCGAGCACCCGCCGGCCGAACTGATCGGCGCCCGCATCGCCGGCGTCGCGCGGCACGGCAAGCACGTCGACGTCGCGTTCGACGACGGCCGGCACCTCGTGGTGTCCCTCGGCCGGCACGGCTGGGTGCGACGGGCGACCCGGGATGCCTCGGGCGCGCTGCCCGGCGGCGGCGCGACGCCCCCCGATCCACCCGCGTTGCTCGGCATCGCCCTCGACGACGGCAGCCTGCTCGAGTTCACCGATGCCGGGGAGTGGGTCTCGCTCGGCTCCTACGTGGTCGACGAGCCCGCCGAGGTGCCGGCGGTGGCGAAGCTCGGCCCCGACCCCGCCGACGCGGGGTTCACGCGCTCGCAGTTCGACCGCCCGTTCGCGGGGCGGCGCAAGCAGCTCAAGGCGATCCTGCAGGAGCAGGAGTCGCTCGCCGGCATCGGCAACGCCTACTCCGACGAGATCCTGCATCGCGCGCGCCTGTCGCCCGTGGCGCACGCCGCGACGCTCGACGGCGACGAGCTCGACCGGCTGGTCGAGGCGACCGTGGCCGAGATCACCGAGGCGATCGACGCTCGCCGGGGCATCCCGATCGGCCGGCTCAAGGCCGCGAAGGTGGCGGCGATGCGCGTGCACGGCCGGGCCGGCGAGGCCTGTCCGCGCTGCGGCGACACCGTTCGCGAGTTCGCCTTCGCGAGCACGACGGCCGAGTACTGCCCGCACTGCCAGACCGGCGGCGAGCTGCTGCCGTCGCCGCGCTCCTGAACCACCGGGGCGACCCGGTCGAGCCGGCCGGACATCGCGGCGCCCCGACGGCGCGCCCGCCTACACTCGACGGGTGACTGCAACGCTCGTGGCTCAGGGACTCGCCGGCGGCCATGCCCATCGCACGCTCTTCGACGACCTCGACCTGACGGTCGCCCCGGGCGACGTGGTCGGCGTCGTGGGTGTGAACGGGGCGGGCAAGTCGACGCTGCTGCGCATCCTCGCCGGCGAGCTCGCCCCGCAGGCGGGCAGCGTCACGCTCGCCCCAGGCGACGCCTTCGTCGGCTGGCTGCCGCAGGAGCACGAGCGCATCGAGGGTGAGACCGTCGCCGCCTACGTCGCCCGGCGCACGGGCGCCGCCGAGGCATCCGCCCGCCTCGACGCGGCGGCGGCCGCCCTGGCGACGGAGGCCGGCCAGGGTGCGCCAGACCCGGCCGACGAGTACTCGGCCGCGCTCGAACGCTGGCTCGCCTCGGGCGCCGCCGACCTCGACGAGCGCCTGGCCGCGGTGCTCGCCGAACTCGGACTCGACCAGGGCGACGGCCCCACCGGGGTCTCGGCCGACTCCCTGATGACCGCGCTCTCGGGCGGGCAGGCGGCGAGGGTCGGCCTCGCCGCCCTGCTGTGTTCGCGGTTCGACCTCGTGCTGCTCGACGAGCCGACGAACGACCTCGACCTCGACGGGCTCGAGCGTCTCGAGGCCTTCGTGCGGGGGCTGCGCGGCGGGGTCGTGCTCGTCAGCCACGACCGCGAATTCCTCGCCCGCTCGGTCACCCGGGTGCTCGAGCTCGATCTGGCGCAGCACTCGAACCGCGTCTACGGCGGTGGGTACGAGGCCTACCTCGAGGAGCGCGCGACCGCCAGGCGTCAAGCGCGCGACGACTACGAGGAGTTCGCCGCGAAGAAGGCCGATCTCGTCGCGCGCGCCCGGACCCAGCGCGAATGGTCGAGCCAGGGCGTGCGCAACGCGATGCGCAAGTCGCCAGACAACGACAAGATCCGGCGGAAGGCCTCGACCGAGTCGAGCGAGAAGCAGGCGCAGAAGGTGCGCCAGATGGAGAGCCGCATCGCCCGCCTCGACGAGGTCGAGGAGCCGCGCAAGGAGTGGAAGCTCGAGTTCACGATCGGGCGCGCCCCGCGTTCGAGCACGGTGGTCGCGACGCTCGACGCCGCGGTCGTGCGTCAGGGAGAGTTCACGCTCGGGCCGGTGTCGCTGCAGGTCGACGCGGGCGAGCGCATCGGCATCACCGGCCCGAACGGGGCCGGCAAGTCGACGCTGCTGCGGCTGCTGCTCGGCCGACGCGAGCCGGACGAGGGCCGGGCGAGCCTCGGCACCTCCGTCGCGATCGGCGAGATCGACCAGGCCCGCACGGTGCTGGCCGGCGCGGCCCCGCTCGCCGAGGCGTTCGAGGCGCTGGTGCCCGAGTACTCCTCGGGCGAGGTGCGCACCCTGCTCGCGAAGTTCGGGCTGAAGGCCGACCACGTGCTGCGCGCGGTCGACGCCCTCTCGCCCGGCGAGCGTACGAGGGCGGGCATGGCCCTGCTGCAGGCGCGCGGGGTCAATGTGCTCGTGCTCGACGAGCCGACGAACCACCTCGACCTCGCCGCGATCGAGCAGCTCGAGGAGGCGCTCGAGAGCTACGAGGGCACCCTGCTGCTCGTCACCCACGACCGCCGCATGCTCGAGCGGGTGCGGCTCGACCGGCGCTGGCACGTCGAGGCAGGGCGGGTCGAGCAGCGCATCGTGTGAGCGAGCGGCACGCGATCCGCACGATCCGTGCAGAATGGCACGATGACCGACTCCGCGACGCTGCTGCAGGCCTACGACGACGAACTCCGCACCGACGCGGAGGTGCGCGCCGCCGACTCGGTCGAGCGGCACGGCCCGCTGCTCGCCGCGCGATTCGCCGGCGGTCGCGGCTTCGTGAGCTACCGCGACCTGGGCGGGGCGGATGCCTCGCGCATCGCCGAACTCGTCGCCTGGGCGCACGAGCACTTCGCCGGCGACCCCGAGGTCGTCGAGGTGGAGTGGAAGACGCGAGCGCACGACGCCGCACCCGGTCTGCACGAGTCGCTCGTCGCCGCCGGTTTCGAGCCCGACGAGCCCGAATCGATCATGATCGGCGAGGCGGCCTCGCTCGTGGCCGACGTCCCCCTGCCCGACGGCGTCGTCGTGCGGCGCGTCACCGACGAGGCGGAGGTCCGCGCGGCCAGCGCCATGCAGGACGAGGTGTTCGGCGGCCCCGTCTCGACGGCGCGCGCCGACGACCTGCTGCGCCGGCTCGCCCGCGGCGACGGCACCGAGCAGTGGGTGGCCGAGGCCGACGGGCTCATCGTGAGCGCGGGCCGGCTCGAGCCCGTTCCCGGTACCCGGTTCGCGGGCATCTGGGGCGGCGCGACGCGGCCCGAATGGCGCGGTCGCGGCATCTACCGCGCGCTCACCGCCGAGCGGGCCCGCTCGGCGCTCGCGCTCGGCAAGACGCTCGTCAACAGCGACTCGACCGAGTTCTCGCGGCCGATCCTCGAGCGCTCGGGGCTCGTCAAGGTGTCGACCACGACGCCGTACACCTGGCGGCGCTGACCGCCGGTTCGGCGCGGCTCAGGCGGCGTGGGGGAGCGGCGCGACGCGCACCCTGCTGACGGCCTCGGGCGCCGCGGTGAAGCGACCGACGACCCCGTCGTCGGTCGCGTACTGCACCCGGATGCCTCGGCCGAGGCGGGTGATCGCGGTGACCTCGTAGGCTCGGCCGAACGCGTTGACGAGCGTGTCGCCCACCCGAAGCTCGCGGGTCTGTCGCAGTTCGATGTCCATGGTGAGAGTATCTCGGCGACCACCGACATTCCGGGTCGTGGCAGCAGCCCTTTCCGCATGTCGGCGGCGGGTGCGACGATCGAGGCATGCCCGAGCTGCCGGAGGTGCACGCGCTCGCCGCCTTCCTCGACGAGCGCACGAGCGGCCACGCCTTCGCCTCGTTGCGGGTTGCGGCGATCTCGGCGCTCAAGACGTTCGACCCGCCGCTGCACGAGCTCGAGGGGCGCACCATCGCCGGCGTGCGGCGCCATGGCAAGTTCGTCGACTTCGACTCCGGCGGGGTGCACCTCGTGTTCCACCTCGCCCGGGCGGGCTGGCTGCGCTGGTACGACGAGGTGCCGCGCACCCCGGTCAAACCCGGCAGGTCGCCGCTCGCGCTGCGCGTGCGGCTCGACGACGGCTCGGGTTTCGACCTCACCGAGGCGGGGACCAAGAAGTCCCTCGCCGTGTACGTGGTGCGAGA
>JBDIAF010000126.1:0-5542 GCA_039812245.1 Agromyces sp.
GACGCGTGCGAGCTGCCGCCGCTCGCGACGCCGGCGCGGACCGTAGGCTCGGCAGCATGACCGACGACCCGTTCGTCACGCACCGCAGCCTCCTCTTCACCGTCGCCTACGAGATGCTCGGATCGGCCGCCGACGCCGGCGGCCGTGCGCCAGATCGCGCACCGGGCGAAGAACCACGTCGCCGCCCGGCGGCCGCGGGTCGCGGTCGACCGGGCCGAGCAGGAGGCGGTGGTCGCCCGCTTCGTCGCGGCGATCAACTCGGGCGACCTGCAGGGGCTCATGGACGTGCTCGCGCCCGACGTCGTCTCGGTGGCCGACGGCGGCGGCTTCGTGAAGGGCGCCGCCCGTCACCCGATCCGCGGCGCCGACAAGCTGGCCCGCTACCTCGTCGGCGGCCTCGCGAAGCTCGGGCTGCCGTTCGAGGCGCGGCCCACCTGGGTGAACGGGCAGCTCGCCATCCGCGGCGAGGTCGACGGCGCGCTCGCGGGGGCGATCTGCTTCGAGATCGAGGGCGGCCGCATCACCCGCATCTACTCGATCGCGAACCCCTACAAGCTCGGGCGGATGGACGAGGAGGCGGAGCTGGCGCGGTAGCCGGTGTGCGGGCGGAGCGTTCGAGGATGGTCGGCCAGCGGCCAGCGGCCAGCGGCCAGCGGCCAGCCGCGCGCCTCGTACAGTGAGGGGATGGACGCCTGCGCCGCCCTCGCCGACGCGATCGCCGCCCTCGCCGAGCGCGGCTACCCGAACCGGCGGTTCCTGAAGGAGCTCGGCCGTGCGGCCGGGGTGCGGCGCGGGCCGCTCTGGCTGCTCGACGCGGCCCGCGGTGGTCGCAACCGCCTGCACGGCCGCGGGTTCCGGCCGGCCGTCGACGACGACACCGACGGCCAGGCGCGCCACTTCGCCGGCACGGTCGCGGTCGCGGCGCGCATCGGCGGCGGGCTCACCCGGTGGTTGACGGTGCGCGTGCTGCGCGACACGGCCGACACCGCCGACGGCCGCCTGAGCGAAGAGGCCATCGCGTTCGCCGGGCTGATCGGATCGGGCGAGCTCGCCCAGGCCGACGCGGCCGACTGGGTCAGGCGCCGGCTCTGCCACTGCGCGGCCTGACGACGCTTCTCTACGATGAACCCGTGGACTTCTCGCTCGCCCTGACGCCCGACCTCATCGCCGTCTTCCTCACGCTGTTCGTGCTCGAGATCGTGCTCGGCGTCGACAACGTCATCTTCATCTCGATCCTCGCGTCGAAGCTGCCGAAGGAGCAGCAGGCCCGGGCGCGCAACCTCGGCCTGACCCTCGCGATGGTGATCCGCGTGGTCCTGGTGTTCTTCGCCGGGTGGATCATCACGCTGAAGGAGGACGTCGTCGTCTGGTTCGGCATGGGCTTCTCGGTGAAGGACTTCATCCTGATCGCCGGCGGGCTCTTCCTCGTCTACAAGGCGGTCACCGAGATCCACCACAAGCTCGAGGGCGCCGAGGAGGAGCACGGCGCGGCGCCGAAGCGCATCACCTTCGGCTCGGTGCTCGCGCAGATCCTGGCGCTCGACATCGTGTTCTCGCTCGACTCGGTCATCACCGCCGTCGGCATGACCGAGAACCTCCTCGTCATCGTCACGGTCGTGGTGCTCTCGTTCGGCATCATGCTGTTCGCGTCGCGGTTCATCTTCACGTTCGTGAACCGCCACCCCACGGTGAAGATGCTCGCCCTGTCGTTCCTGCTGCTGATCGGCGTGTTCCTCATCGCCGAGGGCTTCGGCTTCCACATCGACAAGGCGCTCATCTACGCGCCGATGGCGTTCGCGATCCTGGTCGAGGCGCTGAACCTCGTCGCCGCGTCCCGCAAGGCGAAGCGCGAGCAGCGCCGCCGTCAGCCGGTGCAGCTGCGCCCGCAGTACCCCGACGTCGACGAGTCGGTCGCGGTGTCGGCGGCGCTGTCGAAGGGCGAGCCGGGCGCCGGGTCGGTCGGCCTGTCGAACCGCCCGGTCGAGGGCGATCAGGATGCCTCGAAGGCGCGCGCCGGCCTCGGGTGACCGTGTCGCCGGGCGGCCTCGGCCTCACTGCCGCCCGATGCTCAACCACTCGTCGGGGCCCTCGCTGCGCTTCGGCGAACCGCCGCCCGTCGGGGCATCCTGCTGCAGCGACCGCAGCTGCCGGTCGATCTCGGCCTGCGCCGACATCGCCGCGAGCTGCCGCTCGATGTCGGCGTCGGGCGAGGCGGTGAGGTCCTTGAGGGCGCCGCTCGCGAGCAGTTCGTCGGTGGCGGCGGCACGCGCCTGCATCTGCGCGACCCGGTCGCGCGCCCGTTCGAGGCTCGCCCCGATGTCGTCGGCGCTGGCACCGATGCCGGCCACGGCCTCGTTCGCCTTCACCTGGGCCGCCGAGGCGGTGTAGGTGGCCTTGATCGTCTCCTTCTCGATGCGGAACGCGGCGATCTGCTCCGAGAGCTGGCGCTCGCGCTCCTGCAGCTGGGCGGTCTGCCGCTGCAACGTGTCGTACTGCTCCTGCAGCTTGGCGACCTGGCCCTCGAGCAGGGCGCGGCGTTCGAGCGCCGCGCGCGCGAGGTCTTCGCGCCCCTGCGCCATCGCCTCGCGCGCCTGATCGCCGAGCCGCTGGTAGCGCGAGCCCATCTCCTGGCCCTGCAGGTCGATGCGCTTCTTCGCCGTCGCGACGTCGGCGACCGCCTGGCGAACCTGCTGGAGCAGTTTCAGCTGCTGCTCGTAGCTGTCGTCGAGCGTCTCGCGTGGGTCTTCGATCTTGTCGAGGGTCTTCTTCGTCTTGCTGCGGAAGATGGTGCGGACGCGCGAGGTGTTGTCGCTCATGGTCGGCTCTCTTTCAGTTCGAACGATCGACGAGGTCGGCGGGTGGTCGCCGCGGCGGTGCCGGGCGGCCGCGTCGGCGGGTGGGTGGTCGTGCGGGCGTCGTCGCGGCGGTTGAGGCGTCGCAGCTCCTCGACGCCGGCGGCCAGGGCGGCGACCTCGCGTTCGAGCTCGGACTGCAGCTCGGCGAGCGTGTCGTCGGTCGATCCGGCGAGGGCGGATGCCACGGCCGAACGCAGCCTGCGCACGAGCCCGACCACCTGATCGACGCCGCCGGCGGCCGCGGGCAGCTCGACGGCGAGCACGCCCGGGTCGGTCTCGCTCTCGAGCAGGCGCAGCTGCAGGTCGAGCGCGGCCGCCTCACCCTGCACGCGGCGGAACAGTCGCGGCAGCTCGCTGCGCGCCGGCCCGTCGCGCTCGGCCGCGAGCTCGATCGCGGCCCGGCCGCTGTCGAGCGTCTCGGCGAGCCGCACGCGGAGGGCGAGCACCCGGCGGCGCGGGCCGTGGCTGAACCCGGCGCGTGCGCGCAGCGCGGTGTCGGCGACCGCTCGGCTGCGGCGAACGCGACGATAGATCGCCCTGGCGACGAGCAGGACCGTCGTGATCGAGGCGATCACGAGGATCAGGAACACGGCGAGGATGCCGAGCAGCACCTCCATGGCTGACACCTCCCTCGGTGCGCGCCGCTCCATCGCGACGTCGCAAACGCGATATAGCGCAATCTACGCTCGGCTCGGCTCAGGGCCTAGCCCTCACTGCGAACTCGGAGGCGGCGCGGTGCTCCCGGACGCGGTCAGGGCCCGCCCGGCCGTTGCCGAGCGGGCCCTGCCCCGACGCCGCGATGCGGCGCTCCGATCACACCCCCGCGGGCTGTGCCGCGAGCCACTCGGCGAAGGTCGTCGTCGAGAGCTGCGCGCCGGCGCTCAGCGGCACGAGCTCGGCGCCCGTGAGCTTCGTGCCGAAGTACGGGGCATCGGGGTCGCCGACGACGGTTCGTGCGTCGCCCCGGGCGGCGAGGCCGGCTCGCACGAACTCGTCCTGGCCGAGGCGCTCGGGTCCGCCGATCTCGAGGGTGCCGTTGATCGGTGCGCCTGCGGCGACCCGGGCGACCGCGCGCGAGACGTCGGCCGCGGCGATCGGCTGCATGAGGCCGGTGCTGAGGCGGACGACGCCGTCGACGGTGGCCTCGTCGGCGATGCGGCCGGCGAACTCGAAGAACTGCGTCGAGCGCACGATCGAGAACGGCACGCCCGACTCCTCGATGAGCCGCTCCTGCGCGACCTTGGCGCGCAGGTAGCCGCTGTTCGGAAGCAGCTCGGCGCCGACGATCGAGAGGGCGACGTGGTGGCCGACCCCGGCCTCGCGTTCGGCGGCGAGCAGGGTGTTCGTCGAGGTGGTGAAGAAGGCGAGCACGTCGTCGTCGGCGAACGACGGCGAGTTCGAGACATCCACCACCACGTCGGCGCCGGCGAGCGCCTCGGCGACCCCGGCGCCGCTGATGGTGTCGACGCCGGTGTTCGGCGAGGCCGCGACGGCGACGTGGCCGTGCTCGGTGAGGTGCTCGACGACCTTCGAGCCGATGAGGCCGGTGCCCCCGATGACGACGATCTTCATGTCTCCTGCCTTTCCGTCCGGGCGGCGGGCGGTTCCGCTGCCGTCGTGAAGCTCAGACCGGATGGCTCCGCGATCTGTGACGACCTTCGTCGATTCCAGTGGTCGAGCCTCGCCGGGGCGGTCGAGAGCCAGAGCGCGTCGATCGCACCTTCGCCCTCGAAGCACAGCACGCCGGTCACGGTTCCGTCGGCGTCGCGCTGCACGATCGCGGGCCCGCCGTTCGCCGCCCCGATCGAGAGCGAAGCGCCGGCCGGTCGGCCGAGCCGCGCCAGCAGGGCGACTGCGATCCTGGCCGGTCCGCGGGTCTCGGCGCCGCGCCCGTCGCCGGCGTCGACCGTGAGGCGGGCATCGGCGCCGAGGAGCTGCAGCAGCATCCCCTCGTCTCGCAGCAGCAGGCCGGCGAGCAGGCGCTCGGCGAGCTCAGGCGGCGTCACGGGCCGACACGCCCCCGAGCTTGTCGGGGTTCATCATCCAGAGCACCTGGTCGATGCCCTCCGCGCCGACGACGATGCCGACCACCGCGAACGTGGTGCCGTCCTTCGTGAGGATCAGCGTGGGCTGGCCGTTCACCTCGGCCGACACGGTGTCGACGCCCTGCCAGAAGTGGGTGTGGAACGCCCGCACGAACTTCGCGACGCGCTCGCGGCCCACGACGGGGAACTTCGAGGCGCGCACGCGCCCGCCGCCGTCG
This sequence comes from Agromyces sp., assembly GCA_039812245.1. Classification (GTDB taxonomy): domain Bacteria; phylum Actinomycetota; class Actinomycetes; order Actinomycetales; family Microbacteriaceae; genus Agromyces. Next base: position 5,119 of record JBDIAF010000126.1, read on the forward strand.
GAGTAGCTCACGACGTCGGCCGCGAACACCCGTTCGAGCTCGTCGAGGTCGCCCGACTTCGCCGCCGCGAGGAAGGCGGTCAGCAGCCGCTGCTGCTCGGCGCGGCCGACCTCGCGGCGCCGCTCGCCGTCGAGGTGCTTGCGGGCACGGCTGACGAGCTGGCGGGCGGCGGCCTCGGAGACCTGCACGATCTCGCAGATCTGCTCGTACGGGTAGGCGAAGGCCTCGCGCAGCACGTACGCGGCGCGCTCGGTGGGCGTGAGCCGTTCGAGCATGACGAGCACGGCGAAGCCGAGCGCCTCGGCGCGTTCGGCGCCGAGCGTCGGGTCGTCGCTCGTGTCGACGGGTTCGGGCAGCCAGGGGCCGATGTACGTCTCGCGGCGCACCCTCGCCGACTGCAGCGCGTTGATGGCGAGCCGCGTGG
>JBDIAF010000127.1:0-5515 GCA_039812245.1 Agromyces sp.
TCCGCCTGGATCCACCGCAGCGCGGACAACCCGGCGACCCTGTTCGCCGTCACCGGCACCAACGGCAAGACGAGCGTCGTCTACCTGCTGTACGGCATCCTCCGCCAGCTCGGCGTCGTCGCCGGACTCACCTCGACCGCCGAGCGACGCATCGGCGACGAGGCGGTGACGAGCTCGCTGACCACGCCCGAGGCGAGCGAGCTGCACGCGCTGCTCGCCCGCATGGCCGAGGTCGACGTGCGCGCCGTCGGCGTCGAGGTCTCGGCGCAGGCGCTCAGCCGCCACCGCGTCGACGGGCTCGTCTTCGACGTCGCGGGCTTCACCAACCTCAGCCACGACCACCTCGACGACTACGCGTCGATGGGGGAGTACTTCGAGGCCAAGCGCGAGCTGTTCCAGCCCGAGCGCGCGCGCCGCGGCGTCGTCACCGTCGACTCCGAGTGGGGCGAGCGCCTCGTCGCAGAGTCGCGCATCCCGGTCACCACGCTGACGACCCGGCCCGACGTCGCGGCCGACTGGCGGATGACCCTCGGCGAGGAGCTCGCCGCCAGCACCTCCTTCTCGCTCGAGGGCCCAGACGGGCGCCGCCTCGACACGAGCGTGCCCCTCGTGGGCTGGTACATGGCCGCCAACGCGGCGCTCGCGATCGTCATGCTCGTCGAGGCCGGCTACGACCTCGAGCTGATCGCCGCCGCGCTCGAGCGCGACGGCGGCATCGACGCCTACATCCCCGGCCGGGCCGAGCGCATCTCGGGGGAGCAGGGCCCGCTCGTCTACATCGACTACGGGCACAGCCCGGATGCCTTCCTGCAGACGCTCGGCGCGATCCGCAGGTTCACCCCCGGGCGCCTGATCATGCTGTTCGGCGCCGACGGCGACCGCGACACCACGAAGCGCGCGGAGATGGGCGCGATCGCCGCTCGCGGCGCCGACGTCGTCGTGGTGACCGACTTCCACCCGCGGTGGGAGGACCCCGCCGCGATCCGCGCCGCGCTCATCGCGGGCGCCCGCGCCGCGGTGCCCGAGCGCGAGATCCACGAGGTCGCCGACCCGCGCGAGGCGTTCCGCACGGCGCTGTCGCTCGCCGGCGAGGGCGACGCCATCCTCTACGCCGGCCCCGGCCACGAGGACTACCACGAGGTGAAGGGCGAGAAGATCCCGTACTCCGCACGCGAAGACGCACGCGAGGCCCTGCGCGAGGCCGGGTGGCTGCGATGATCGCCCTCACCCTGGCCGAGATCGCGGCCGCGACCCTGGGCGAGCTCCACCTCGACGACACGGACGCCTCGCCGGAGACGATCGTCGACGGCGCCGTCACCACCGACTCGCGCGAGGTCGTGCCCGGCGGCGTGTTCGTCGCGAAGCGCGGCGAGTTCGACGACGGCCACCGCTTCGCCGACCGCGCCGCCGAGGCGGGGGCTGCGCTGCTCGTCGTCGAGCACCCGCTCGAGCTGCCCGTGCCGCAGGTCGTCGTCGACGACTCCGTCGAAGCGCTCGGTCGCCTCGCGACCGAGGTCGTCGCACGCGTGCGCGCGCTCGGCCGCCTGCGCATCGTCGGGGTCACCGGCTCGAACGGCAAGACCACGACGAAGAACCTGCTGCGAACCGTCCTCGAGCGCGTCGGCGACACGGTCGCCGCGCGCAAGTCCTTCAACAACGAGGTCGGCGCGCCGATCACGATGCTCGAGCTCACCGAGACGACCGAGTTCCTCGTCGCCGAGATGGGCGCCTCGGGCGTCGGCGAGATCGCCCGGCTCGTGCGGATGGCCCGGCCCGACGTCGGCATCGTGCTGAAGGTCGGCCTCGCGCACGCCGGCGAGTTCGGCGGCATCGAGCGCACCGTGCTCGCCAAGAGCGAGATGGTGACCGAGCTGCTGCCGACCGATGTCGCGGTGCTGAACGCCGACGACCCCCGCGTCGCGCCGATGGCGGAACTGACCCGCGCGAGGGTCGTCACCTTCGGCCTCGGCGACGACGCCCAGGTGCGTGCGAGCGACATCCGCGTGCACGCGCGCGGCACGGAGTTCACGGTGACCGTGCCGGGCGAGGCATCCGGCCCGGCCGACGCCGCGCGCGTGTCGTTCGGGGTGCTGGGGGAGCACCACATCATGAACGCCCTCGCCGCGATCGCCGCGGCGCGCCAGCTCGGCGTGCCGCTCGACGACATCGTGACCGCGCTCGGCGAGGTCACGCTCGCGGAGCACGGCCGCATGGAGGTGCTCGGCGGGCGCGACGACGTCACCGTCATCAACGACGCGTACAACGCGAGCCCCGACTCGATGTCCGCCGCGCTGAAGACTCTCGCCCAGGTCAAGCGCGAGGGCGCGCGCACCATCGCGGTGCTGGGGCCGATGAGCGAGCTCGGCGAGTTCTCGGGCGAGGAGCACGACCTCATCGGCCTGCTCGCCGTACGGCTCGGGATCTCGCAGCTCGTCGTCGTCGGCGCCGAGGCCCGGCGCCTGCACATCTCGGCCATCAACGAGGGGTCGTGGGACGGCGAGTCGGCGTTCGTCGAGTCGCAGGACGAGGCGTTCGCGCTCGTCACCTCGCTCGCCCGCCCGGGCGACACGATCCTCGTGAAGTCCTCCAACGCGGCGGGGCTCCACCGCCTCGCCGACCGACTGGGAGAGTGGTTCTCATGAGCGGCGGGGCAGCACTGATGATCCGGCACCTCGCCGACCGACTGGGAGAATGGTTCTCATGAGCGGCGCGGTAGCACTGATGATCCGGCACCTCGCCGACCGACTGGGAGAATGGTTCTCGTGAGAGCACTGCTGACCGCCGGAGCCCTGTCGCTCGCCTTCACGCTCTTCCTGACCCCGCTGTTCATCCGGCTGTTCGTGCGGCTCGGCTGGGGCCAGTTCATCCGCGACGACGGGCCGCAGAGCCACCACGTCAAGCGCGGCACGCCCACGATGGGCGGCATCATCTTCATCCTCGGCACGCTGTTCGGCTACTTCGGGGCGACCCTCTTGAGCGGCGAGGGCGCGACGGCCTCGGGCCTGCTGGTGCTGCTCATGATGGTCGGCCTCGGCGTGGTCGGGTTCGTCGACGACTTCCTGAAGACCCGCAAGAAGCAGAGCCTCGGCCTCGGCGGCTGGGCGAAGGTCGCCGGGCAGCTCATCGTGGCGGTGCTCTTCGCGCTGCTCGCCCTGCAGTTCCCGAACGCCCAGGGCACGACTCCGGCCGACACGAAGATCTCGTTCATCCGCGACCTGCCGCTGGACTTCATGGTCTTCGGCACGATCGCGGGCACGATCCTCTACGTCATCTGGATCTGCCTGCTGTCGACCGCCGCCTCGAACGGCGTGAACGTCACCGACGGACTCGACGGGCTCGCCGGGGGCGCCTCGATCCTCGCGATCGGCTCGTTCGTCGTCATCGGCTTCTGGCAGTTCAACCAGTCGTGCGCGAACCCGAACATCAACCCGAGCGACGTCTACCGCTGCTACGAGGTGCGCGATCCGCTCGACCTGGCGATCGTCGCGACGGCGATCGTGGGCGGACTCATCGGCTTCCTCTGGTGGAACACGAACCCGGCCAAGATCTACATGGGCGACACCGGTTCGCTCGCGCTCGGCGGCGCCCTCGCCGCGCTCGCGATCGTGAGCCGCACCGAGCTGCTGCTGCTGCTCATCGGCGGCCTCTTCGTGATCGAGGCCGGCTCGGTCATCGTGCAGCGGGCGTACTTCAAGCTCACGCACGGCAAGCGCATCTTCCTGATGAGCCCGATCCACCACCACTTCGAGCTCAAGGGCTGGGCCGAGGTGACGATCGTCGTGCGCTTCTGGATCATCGCGGGCCTGCTCGTCGCCGCCGGCGTCGGCAGCTTCTACTTCGAGTGGCTGCAGAGCTGATGGCCGTCGCGTCCGACCGTTCGCGCCTCGACGAGCTGACGAGCTGGCACGCCGACTGGCGCGGCCTCAAGGTCGCCGTGCTCGGGCTCGGCGTCACCGGCTTCGCCGTCGCCGACACGCTCACCGAGCTCGGCGCCGAGGTGCTCGTGCTCGCCCCGGCCCGCGACGACGACCGCGCCCGCATCCTCGAGGTCATCGGCGCCCGACTCGTCACCGATCCGCTCGAGTCGGTGCCCGGAGAGCTCCTGGAGTTCGCGCCCGAGCTCGTCGTGGCCTCGCCCGGCTTCCATCCCGACCATCCCGTGCTCGAGTGGGCCGCAGAGCGGGCGGTTCCCGTCTGGGGCGACATCGAGCTCGCCTGGCGCGTGCGCGACAAGGTGAACGCGGCCGAGTGGATCCTGGTCACGGGCACGAACGGCAAGACCACGACCACGCAGCTCGCCGCGACCTTCCTCGCGGCGAACGGCCTGCGCGCGGCACCGTGCGGCAACATCGGCGTGCCGGTGCTCGACGCCGTGCGCGACCCGCAGGGGTTCGACGTGCTCGTCGTCGAGCTGTCGAGCTACCAGCTGCACCACGTGCCGACCGAGGGGCCGGGCGCCCTGCACCCGCTCGCGAGCGTGTGCCTCAACATCGCCGACGACCATCTCGACTGGCACGGCTCGTTCGAGGGCTACCGCGACGCGAAGGCGAAGGTCTACGCGAACACCAAGGTCGCCTGCGTCTACAACCGGGCCGATGAGGCCACCCGGCGCATGGTCGAGGAGGCCGACGTCGCCGAGGGCGCCCGAGCCATCGGCTTCGGCCTCGACGTGCCGGGGCCGAGCGACTTCGGCGTGGTCGAGGGAATCCTCTGCGACCGTGCGTTCCTCGACGACCGGCAGCGATCCGCGCTGGAGATCATCACGGTCGGCGAACTGGAGCCCCGCGGACTCGCGGCGCCGCACATCGTGGCGAACATCCTGGCCGCGAGCGCGCTCGTGCGCGCGGCGGGCGTGCCGGTCGGGATCGTGCACGACGCGCTCGGCGAGTTCCGCCTCGACGCGCATCGCATCGAGACGGTCGCCGTCTCCGGCGGCATCCGCTGGGTCGACGACTCCAAGGCGACGAACCCGCACGCGGCCGAGGCCTCGCTGAAGGCGTTCGGCAGGGTGGTCTGGATCGTCGGCGGCCTGCTCAAGGGCGTCGACGCCGACGCACTCGTCGCGGCGCACGTCGGCCGGCTCCGGGCCGCGATCGTGATCGGCGTCGACCGCAGCGAGCTGGTCGCCGCATTCGCTCGACACGCGCCCGGACTTCCGCTCTTCGAGGTGGTCGCCGACGACACTGAGATGGTGATGCCCGAGGCGGTCGCCCTGGCGGCCGCGGTCGCCGAGCCCGGCGACGCGGTGCTGCTCGCACCGGCGGCGGCGTCGATGGATCAGTTCACCGACTACGCCGACCGCGGCAGGCGGTTCAACGAGGCGGTCACGACGATGCTGGGAGGCGCGAGGCATGACGACGGCACCGCGGACCCCGACGGCGAACGGGCCTGAGCCCGCGCCTGAGCGATCGGGCGTCTCCGCCGCGCGCATCCGCCTCGGCAAGATGCTGCGCGTCGAGTCCGGCGACTACTTCCTGCTGCTCGGCACGACGCTCTTCCTCGTCGTCTTCGGCCT
>JBDIAF010000128.1:0-5510 GCA_039812245.1 Agromyces sp.
CTCGACACGGGCCCGGGGCTGGTGCTGACCGCCGATGTGCCGGCCCGCTACCGTCGCGCGATCGCGCGCTACCGCTACGGCTCGGGCATCGCGAAGGTCGACTTCGCGCTCGACGGCCCGGTGCCGTGGGCGAACCCCGAGGTCGGGCTCGCGCCGACCGTGCACCTCGGCGGCACCCGCACCGAGATCGCCGCCGCCGAGCGGGCGGTCGCGGCCGGGAGGCAGCCCGGGGTGGACGACGCCGCGCCGAGGCATCCGTACGTGCTCGCGACCCAGCCGACCGTGATCGACCCGAGCCGGGCGCCCGCGGGCAAGCACGTGCTCTGGGCGTACACGCACGTGCCCAACGGCTCGTCGTTCGACGCGACCCAGCTGATCACTGCCGAGGTCGAACGCTTCGCACCCGGCTTCCGCGACCTCGTGCTCGCCTCGGCGTCGCACTCGGCGGTCGAGCTCGAGCGGGGCAACGCCAACCTCGTCGGCGGCGACTACGCGGGCGGGGCGATGACGCTCGCACAGCTCGTGAAGCGGCCGGTCGTCTCGACGACGCCCTGGCGCACACCCGTCGAGGGGGTGTACCTCTGCTCGGCCTCCACGCCGCCGGGGCCCGCGGTGCAGGGCATGAACGGCTGGTACGCGGCCCGGCTCGCGCTGCGCGAGCACTTCGGAATCCGGCTGCCCGCCCTCTGACGCCGGGCGGCCGCGGGCAGGCTGCCGTGAAGTCGCGCAAACGGCTGCTAGTGCGGTCCAAGCGGGGCCGTTCGCGCGACTTCACGTCATGGAGTGCCGCGAATGGCTCGCGCAGAGGCGCGTCGTGCGCCGTTCGTGCGACTTCACGGGCAGAAGCCCGTGCTGGGCCGGCCGCACGTGCTGCCGCTCGGCCTGCCGGGCAGCGGCGTCCGGGCGTAGCGTTGAGGCGTGGACTGGCTGGGCTGGTTCGACGCCCGAGACTACGAGATCGCCCGCCTCGTGCTGCAGCGCGGCGTGGCGGCGCTGCTCGTCGTCGCGTTCTGCTCGAGCCTGAACCAGTTCCGCCCGCTCTGCGGCGAGCACGGGCTGCTGCCGGTGCCGAGCCTGCTCGCCTACCTGCGTGCCCGTGACGACGCCCGAGCCTGGGACGATCCGCGTGGCCTCGGCGACGGGCGCGGCCGGGTCGGCGGCCGCCGAGGCATCCGCCGTCGCCCGCGCCGCCTGCTCGGCGCGACCCTGTTCGCCTGGCGCCTCACCGCCTACTCCGACCGCCGCTTCGTCGCGGTCTGCTGGGTGGGCATCGTCATCGCCGCCATGCTCGTCGCCGGCCTGCCGCAGCTCGGGCCGCCATGGCTGCCGCTCATCGCCTTCCTCGCGCTGTGGTGGCTGTACCTCTCGATCGTGAACGTCGGGCAGACGTTCTACGGCTTCGGCTGGGAGATGCTGATCTGCGAGGCGGCGTTCACCGTCGCGTTCCTCGGCTCCGACCAGGTGCCGCCGCCTCTGCCGGTGCTCGTGCTGGTGTGGTGGCTCGTGTTCCGCCTCGAGTTCGGCGCGGGGCTCATCAAGCTGCGCGGCGACCCGGCCTGGCGCGATCTCACCGCGCTCTTCTACCACCACGAGACCCAGCCGATGCCCGGTCCGCTCAGTCGGCAGGCGCACCTGCTGCCGAGGTGGGCGCACCGCGGCGAGGCGCTCGGCAACCACGTCGCGCAGCTCGTCGCGCCGTGGCTGCTGTTCCTGCCGCAACCGATCGCCTCGATCGGCGCCGCGGTCGTGATCGCGACCCAGCTCTGGCTCGTCGTCACGGGCAACTTCGCCTGGCTCAACTGGATCACGATCGTGCTGGCGGCCGGCGCCGTGAGCGACCCCGTGTGGCACGCGGTGCTGCCGTTCGTGCCGGCCGAGCTCGCGAACACGGGCTCGGGCACGGGCCGGGGCGCAGCTGCCGCCTCCCCCCTCTGGTGGGTGGTCGTGGTCGCGGCGTTCACCGTGGCATCCGTCGTGCTGGCCTGGCCCGCGGTGCGCAACCTCGCCTCGCGCGGCCAGCTCATGAACGCGAGCTTCAACCGCTGGCAGCTGCAGAACGCCTACGGCGCGTTCGGCTCGATGACCAGGCGGCGCATCGAGATCGTCGTCGAGGGCACCCTCGACGAGGCGCCCGGCGAGTCGGCCGAATGGCGCGAGTACGGCTTCAAGGGCAAGCCCGGCGAGGTGCACCGGATGCCCCGGCAGTTCGCGCCGTATCACCTGCGCCTCGACTGGCTGATGTGGTTCCTGCCCCTCGGGCGGCTCGGCGAGCCCTGGTTCGACGCGCTGCTGGTGCGGCTGCTCGAGGCGGACGCCCCGACGCTGCGGCTGCTCGCGGCCGACCCCTTCGGCGGCGAGCGACCGCAGTGGGTGCGCGCCGTCGCCTACCGCTACCGCTTCGCGACGCGCGCCGAGTTCCGCGAGACGCGCGCCCGCTGGGTGCGCACCCGTCAGGGCGTGATCGTGCCGCCGCAGGCGCTCGTGTCGCGCGAGTAGCGCCGGCGGGTCCCGATACGGCGCTTCGCGCCTACTCGACCACCGCGCCGGATGCCTCGGGCGCGAGTTCGACGTCCTCCACCCTGGCGCGCGGCATCGCGACCGCGGCCGCGATCGTGGCGACCGCCGCGACGGCGACCGCGACGAACACCGCGGTGGCCGCCTGCTGGATCGCACCGGGGGAGTGGTCACCCTGCCCAGAGCGCGCGATGACGCCGTTGGCCACGGCGCCGAAGATCGCGACGCCGACGGCGCTGCCCACCGAGCGCAGGAACATGTTCGCGCCCGTGACGACGCCGCGCTCGGCCCAGGGCACCGAGGACTGCGCGGCGATCAGCGTGGGCGAGGCGACCAGGCCGAGTCCCAGCCCGACCACGAAGCAGGCGATGGCCGCCGTCCACGGGTTCGGCGTGAACGAGACGGCGACGAGCAGTGCCGAGCCGACGATCGTGATCGCGAGCCCGATGAGCGCTGTGCGGCGGAAGCCGACGCGCAGGTACAGCCGGCCAGACTGCGAGGCGGAGATCGGCCAGCCGAGGGTGAGCGCGGCGACCGCGAGCCCGCCGACGATCGGCGTGCTGCCGGCCGCGACCTCGAGGAACGTCGGCACGTACGAGGTGAGCCCGACGAGCACGGCGCCGACGCCGAGCGAGATGAGCGAGGTCGTGACGATGAGCCGCCGCGAGAACACCCAGAGCGGCAGCACGGGCTCGGCCGCCCGCATCTCGATGAAGACGAACGCGACGACGAGCGCGGCGCCGAGCCCGAAGGCGCCGAGCGACTGCCAGGAGTTCCACGCCCAGGCCTGCCCGCCCTCGAGCACGGCGAGGATGAGCAGGGTGAGCCCGAGGGTCAGCACCACCGAGCCGGCCACGTCGATGCGGTGCTTCTCGCGGCCGAGCGACTCGTGGTAGCGCCGCCACAGCACGACGGCGGCGATGATGCAGAGCGGGATGTTGATGAAGAAGATCCAGCGCCAGATCCCGAGGCCGGCGAAGAGGCCGCCGAGCGTCGGCCCGATCACCGACGATGCCGCCCACACGCTCGCGATGTACCCCTGGACGCGGGCGCGCTCGCGCACCGTGTAGATGTCGCCCGTGATCGTGATCGACACGGGCAGCACGGCGCCGGCGCCGAGGCCCTGCACCGCGCGGAACACGATGAGCGAGGTCATGTCCCAGGCGACGCCGCACAGGATCGAGCCCACGAGGAAGATGCCGATGCCGATGAGCATGATCGGCTTGCGGCCGACCGTGTCGGCGAGCTTCGCGTAGACGGGCACCGACACCGCCTGCGCGAGCAGGTAGATCGAGAACAGCCACGGGAACTGCGAGAAGCCGCCGATGTCGCGCACGATCGACGGCACCGCCGTCGCGAGGATCGTCGAGTCGATCGCGATCAGCCCCGTCGCGAGCATGAGCGCGATCAGCACGGGCCCTCGCTCGGAGCGGAAGCCCACGGCTGCGATCGGTTCGTCGACGTCTCCGGCGGTCACCTGGCTCCTTCCGGACGGCGCGACGGACGCGGCATCCTCTCGCTTCAATCGCCCGCCGGGCCGTTTCATTCCCACCGGATGCCTCGAGCCGGCCCTACGGTCGAGGCATGAAGCCGTTCGGCAAGTCGATGAAGCGCCCCGAGCCCTCGCCGAGGCCGGAGCAGCAGGCGGATGCGGCGATGGCCGCGACGAACGGCGGCGGTGTCGCCATGGTCTCCGAGTTCCGCATCCGGGCGTTCCGAGTGGGCTTCACCGCGACGCTGGGCGTGCTGCTCGCGCTGCTGCTCGGCGGCATCGTCGGGCAGCTCTCGACGGTCATCCTCTACGTGGTGCTGGCCCTCTTCCTCGCGCTCGGCCTCGACCCCGTGGTCAGCTGGATGCAGCGCAAGGGCCTGCCGCGCTGGGCCGCGATCCTCATCGTCGTGGCGGTCGTGGTCGGCGTCTTCGTCGCGCTCATCGCGACGATCGTGCCGATCGTGATCACCGAGGGCACGAGGATCGTCGAGGACTGGGATCGCATCGTCGAGGTCGTGCAGCACAACGAGCTCGTCAACTGGCTGAACGGGCTCACGGGCGGTGACACCATCGGGCAGGCGATCGCCGCGATCGGCGACTGGCTGAGCGACCCGGCCAACATCGGCTCGCTCGGCGGCGGCATCCTCGCCGTCGGCGCCGGCATCGCCGGCGGATTCACGGGCGCCACGATCGTGCTGATCCTCACCCTGTACTTCCTCGGCACGCTGCGCGGCATGAAGCGGGCGTCGGCCCGGTTCGTGCCGGCGAGCTCGCGCCGCGGCTACATCGAGGTCTCGGGCGACATCACCGAAGCGGTCGGCCGCTACGTCATCGGCCAGGTCACGCTCGGCGCGGTGAACGGCGTGCTGAGCCTCGTCTTCCTGTCGATCATCGGCGCACCCGCGCCGATCCTGCTGGCGTTCGTCGCGTTCCTGTGCTCGCTCGTCCCACTCGTCGGCACGCTGACGGGCGCGATCATCATCTCGCTGGTCTGCCTCGCGGCCTCGCCCGCGACGGCCCTGGCCGCGGCGATCTACTACCTGGTCTACATGCAGCTCGAGGCCTACGTGCTCAGCCCGCGCATCATGAACAAGGCGGTCGCCGTACCCGGCGCCCTCGTCGTCATCGCAGCCGTCGCGGGCGGCACGCTCGGCGGCGTGCTCGGCGCGCTCGTCGCGATCCCGGTGGCCGCCTCGATCATCATCATCCTCGAGAAGGTGGTGTTCCCCCGGCAGGACGCCCGCTGAGCGGCGCGCGCCGTGCTCAGAACCAGATGCTGAGGCGGGGCGCGCGGCTCGTCGCGAAGAGCGCGTCGGCGAGGGCGAGGGAGCCTGCGCCGTGCTCCTCGACGCGTCCGGCCCGGGCGAGCAGGCTCGCACGGGTGTCGCCGAGGTACATGGCCGCGAGCGCGTCGACGCCGAGGCGCAGGCCCTGCGCGGGCTTCGAGCGGCGCGACGGAGCGAGCGACGACGAGCGCGCGGGGGCGAGCGAGGCCGAGCCCTGC
>JBDIAF010000129.1:0-5499 GCA_039812245.1 Agromyces sp.
GCGCACCCGATCGACGTCCGGCCGGAGTGACGTCGGCCCGCGCTCGCGCTCAGCGGTATCTCGCCGCGACCGGACAGTCGAACGGGGCCGGACACGGGCCCCGTTCTGGGGGAAGGCGTCTCTTGTCGCTGGACCGCGCGCAGCGCTACCCTCGCGGCAAGGGGACAGCCGCGAACAAAGGGGTCGCGATGGATATCGTGCTCGTGGTGCTGCAGGCGTGCGTCGTCATCGGCGCCATTGTGCTCGGTGTTCGCACCGGGGGTCTCGGCCTCGGCCTGTGGGGCGTGGTCGGGACGGTCGTCCTGGTGTTCGTCTTCCAGCTTCCACCGGGCTCGATCCCGGTCGACGCCTTCTTCATCATCATCGCGGTGATCACGGCGTCCTCCGCGATGCAGGCCGCCGGGGGCATCGACTACCTCGTATCGATCGCATCGAAGATCATCCAGGCGAATCCGAAACGGCTGACGTACGTCGCCCCGATCGTGGCGTTCGTGTTCACGGTGCTCTCGGGCACGTCGAACATCTTCTTCGCACTCATCCCGGTGATCTACGAGACGGCATACCGCAACGGGCAGCGGCCCGAGCGGGCGCTCGCCTCCTCGACGGTCACGTCCGGCCTCGGCATCACGGCGAGCCCGGTGTCGGCGGCGATGGCCGCCTACCTCGTGCTCATGGACGGCACCGGGTACGGGCTGCCGCAGATCCTGCTCATCACGATCCCCGCCGCGATCGTCGCGTGCATCGTGACCTCGATCGTGCAGCAGCGCGTCGGCAAGGACCTGCTCGACGATCCGGTGTTCCTCAAGCGCGTGGAGGCCGGCACCGTCGAGGTCCCCGAGGCGCTCAAGGCGCGCTACGAGGCCAAGGTCGGCGCCGGCGGCAGCGGCACCACGGCCGCGGTCAAGACCGGCGGCTCGGATGCCTCGGCCACGGCCTCCCCGGCGAAGCCCGTCCGCGTGGAGCACCCGGTGCCGCCCGGCGGCGCGATCTCCGCATGGATCTTCGTCACCGGCACCCTGCTCATCGTGCTGCTCGGCCTGTTCCCCGCACTGCGCCCGGCGTTCCCCGACGAGGAGGGCGAGCTCGTTCCGATCGGCATGTCGACCGTCATCGAGATGATCATGTTCACGGTCGCCCTCGTCATCATCCTCGTGCGCAAGGTGAAGCCGTCGGCGGTCGTCGAGCAGCCGCTCCTCAAGGCCGGGTTCGTCGCGGCCGTCGCCCTCTTCGGCATCGCCTGGATGGCCGACACCTTCATCTCGGCGAACGAGGAGACGATCATCGAGCCGCTCGGCGCGATGATCGAGGCGAACCCGCTGCTGCTGGCCTTCGCCCTCTTCATCGTCTGCGGCCTGACGACGAGCCAGTCGGCCACCACGAACACGATGATCCCGATCGCGCTGGCCGCGGGGCTCGCCCCGGGCATCATCACGGCGATGTGGCCGTCGCTCATCGGCGTCTGGCTCTTCCCCGCCAACGGCTCGCAGATCGCGGCCGTCGAGACCGACCTCACCGGATCGACGAAGCTCACCCAGGTGCCGGTCTGGCACTCGTTCACGATCCCGATGCTGGTGTCGTGGGTCGCGGTCGTGGGGGCCGGCCTGCTCATCCAGCTCGTCGTCCCGGCATGATCCACCGGAGCATCCATCGAAGGAGAGACCATGTCGGACACCGATGACCTGAAGCGCGCGGCCCACGACCTCATGCCCGAGGTGGTCGAGCGGCTCGAGGCACTCGTGCGCATCCCATCGGTCGCCTTCCCCGGCTTCGACCCCGAACCGGTGCACCGGATGGGCGAGGCGGTCGTCGAGCTCTTCGAGGCCGCCGGGGCCGAGGGCGTGCGCCTGCTCGAGGTGCCGGGCGGCTACCCGTGCGTCTACGCCGACCTGCCCGGACCCGAGGGGTCGCCGACGGTGCTGCTCTACGCCCACTACGACGTGCAGCCGGCGCCCGAGAGCCAGGGATGGTCGAGCACGCCGTTCGAGCCCGTGACGAAGGCGGACGGTCGCATCTACGGACGCGGCGCCGCCGACGACAAGTCGGGACTCGTCATCCACTACGCCACCCTGAAGCTCATCGGACCCGACCGGCCCTGCCGCATCAAGATCCTCGTGGAGGGCGAGGAGGAGACGATCTCGCACCTCGAGGACTTCGTCGAGGCGAACCCCGAGCTGTTCGCGGCCGACGCGTACGTCATCGGCGACATCGGCCCGCAGCAGGTCGGGCGCCCCGGTCTCACGACGGCGCTGCGCGGCGACGTCGCGTGCACCGTCACGGTGCGCACCCTCGCGAACCCCGTGCACTCGGGCATGTTCGGCGGAGCTGCGCCGGACGCGATGACCGCGATGATCCGCATCCTCGACACCCTCCACGACGAGCACGGCGACACCGTCATCCCAGGAGTCGACACGTCGTCATGGGCGGGTGCGGACATGGACGAGGCCGTCTATCGCGAGGGCTCCGCGATCCTGCCCGGCGTCGAGTTCCTCGGCACGGGCTCGCTGTCCGACCGAATATGGGCGAAGCCGTCGGTCACGGTGCTCGGCATGGACCTGCCGAACACGGCGGAGGCCTCCAACGTGCTGCTGCCGCAGGTCACGGCGAAGCTCTCGATGCGCATCGTCCCCGGCTCCGACGGCGACGCGCAGCTCGAGGCGCTCATGTCGCACCTGCGAACGCAGAAGCCGTGGAACTGCGAGGTCGAGGTCGAGAGGGTGAAGGTGGGTCATGCCTTCGGGGTGGATGCCTCGCATCCGGCGATCGTCGCAGCGGAATCCGCACTCGAGGAGGCCTATGGCGCCCCCGTCGAGAACATCGGCAGCGGCGCGTCGATCCCCCTCGTGGCCTCGCTGCAGAAGGTCTCCCCCGGTTCGGCCATCATCCTGTGGGGCGCCGAGGACACGGCCCAGTCGCGCATCCACGCCTCCGACGAGTCGGTCGATCCCGGCGAGATCGAGCGCATGATCGCCGCGCAGACGCTGTTCATCCAGGGCGTCGCCACGTCCGCGAAGTCCTGATCCGTGACCGATCGAGAAGGAGAGGCGCCCGTGAGCGCGGGGCAGCCGTCGGCCGAGCCCGACGAGGTCGACTCGCCGGCGACACGACCGGCGAAGCGCATGACCGTGCTGCAGGCGACCTTCATCGGCGTCGGCTCGATGGTCGGCGCGGGCATCTTCGCCCTGCTGGGCGCTGCCGGAGCCGTCGCGGGGTCGGCTGTGTGGGTGTCGTTCCTCGTCGCCGGCATCATCGCGGCCCTGCAGGGGTACTCGTTCGCCAAGCTCGGTGCGGAGTACCCCTCGGGCGGGGGCATTCTCACCTACCTCTCGAAGGGGTTCGGCGAGGGTCATCTGACCGGCATCGGGTCGTGGCTCTTCTTCACCGCCGGCTCGATCGTCGTCGCGATGATCGCTTCGTCGTTCGGCGGCTACGCGAGCTCGGTCGTGGCGGGCGGCGACGCGGGCTGGGCGAAGGTGCTCGGCGTGCTGCTCATCGTGGTCATGTCGTGCCTCAACGCCGTCGGCTCCCAGGTCGTCGCGCGAGTGCAATCGGTGATCGTCGTCGTCGTGCTCGCCATCCTCGTGGTGTTCGCGGCCGTCACGATCGCGAACTGGGATCCCGCGCTCCTGGATCCGGCCGGGTACCCGGGGATCCAGCAGATCATCTCGAGCGTCGCGCTGACGTTCTTCGCCTTCCTCGGCTTCGGCGTCATCACCTTCACGGCCAAGGACCTGCCGAACCCGTCGCGCCAGCTGCCGAAGGCGATCTTCTTCGCCCTCGCGATCGCCACGGCGATCTACGTCGCCGTCTCGCTCGGCGTCTTCGGCACGCTCACGGCCGACCAGGTCGTCGAGTACGGCGCGACGGCGCTCGCGGAGGCCGCGAAGCCCACGCTGGGCGAGGCCGGCTACGTGCTCATGGTCGTCACGGCGCTGTTCTCGACGACGGGCGCGGTGAACGCCGGACTCTACCCGTCGATCGGCATGACGCAGCACCTCGCGTCGGTCGGTCAGTTCCCGCCCGTCTTCGGTCGGTCGCTCGCCCGGTTCCCATTCGGCCTGGTCGTGATGGCCGTGCTCGCGACCGTGCTCGTGGTCGGCTTCGACCTCAACAAGATCGCCTCCATCGGCAGCGCCGTCGCGCTGCTCGTGTTCTCGGCGGTTTCGGTGGCGCACCTGCGGGTGTTCCGCACCACGGGGGCGAACGTCGTCGTGCTCGTGGTCGGGCTGATCGCAACGCTCGGCACCTTGGTGGTCTTCTGCACCACGACGTTGGCGGCAGAGCCCGCAACGGCGGTCGCGCTGGTCGTGATCGTCGTGCTGTCGGTCGTCGTCGACTTCGGCTGGAAGGCGGCCGCCGGCCGGCGGCGAACGGCGGCGTGAGCGCGAACGGACGGACGACCGCGGTCGTCCGTCCGTTCAGGTGCGACTTCGGCCCGCCGCGCGACGCACGACCGGCCCGGTGCGCTACAGGGCGCGGATGTTCGCGGCCTGCGGGCCCTTCTGGCCCTGCTCGATGTCGAACTCGACCTTCTGGTTCTCGCTCAGCTCGCGGAACCCGCTGCCCGCGATCGCGCTGAAGTGCGCGAACACGTCCCCCGAACCGTCGTCGGGAGCGATGAAGCCGAAGCCCTTCTCGGCGTTGAACCATTTGACGATGCCTGTGGCCATGACGTCATTCCTTCGTTGTCTGGGACCACGGGTGTGATCCGTGAATCCGCGACGGCGGCGCCGCCGCGGAGCTCGTTTCCGCTGAACGCGATGGCCCGCGGAGTCGGTGACCCGGACGCACGCGCGCTCGAGCGCCTGCTGTGCGTCGTGCAGCACGGTGCAGTGCGCGATGGGGCGACCGATCGCGTCGTACGCGACGAAGGCCGTGCCGTCGTCGACGACGTGGCCGGCGTACTCGCCGGCCGAGGTGGCCACGTGCACGTCGAGGTCGGCCTGGCGCCACTGCAGCGGCTGCCGGGGAGGAGAGAGGAGAACTGAGATGAGGTTTCGATTCGAGCGGGCGGCCCGCGACGTCGATGTCGGCGAGCTGCGATGGAAAGGGAAAGTCGGGAGCGAGGAGAAGCGCTCTGAAAGGCGAAACGCCCGGCCTCCGAAGAGACCGGGCGTTCCTCATTTGGTTGCGGGGGCAGGATTTGAACCTACGACCTCTGGGTTATGAGCCCAGCGAGCTACCGAGCTGCTCCACCCCGCGGCACAAGAGATAACACTAGCACGGGTTTCGACTCACGTCCAATCGGGCCGCCGAGTCGCGTCTGCCCGTTCGGCGAAGCAGTGCGAGACGTCCCGCTCTCGCACCCGCGAAGCGGCGCGAAGAGGCCCGGCTCGCGCACACGCGATGCAGCATCTGCACACTCCGGCATCGGTCGCTGTAGGGCGGCCACAGCGACGACGGCGATTCGCGCGAGGCATCCGCGATTCTTTGTCAGGACTCTTTCCGAATGGCTCGCCCGCTTGATAGCTTCCTGCGAACGTCACCCGACGTGCAGCGCGA
>JBDIAF010000130.1:0-5496 GCA_039812245.1 Agromyces sp.
GCCAGCGACGCCTCGACGGATTTCACGCGCCAGTCCATGAGCCCTCCCCGATGGCCGGGCGCCGCGGCGACGCCACGACGCGTCCAGCCCCAGCGTACGGCCACGCCCCGCGTCGTGCGAAGCTCGCCTCACCGGGTCGGATGCCTCCGGCCCGCGCCGAGCGTCGCCGGGCGAGTGCCACGGGCGTCCGTTCGTCCATGACGCGCTTGACAGCGAGGCATCCGACTGCTTCACTCTTCTCACCCGTCGGAAGCTTGTTTCCGTGATTCGGAATCAGGTTCTCCCCCGGCAAGGTCGCCGGCTCTCTCGTCGACGCGCCTGCAACCCCGGCCGTGTCCCCACCACGGCCCCGGTCAAGACACATGCGGACTCCGCATCAACAGCAACCGACACAGAGGGAACAATGGGACGCAAGAACCCCGCCAAGACGGCGGCCACCCCGACTCGGCCCGAGGACGAGCGGCTCGGCATCGCCCCGAGCTTCGCCTACGGGCTGCAGCACGTGCTCACGATGTACGGCGGCATCATCGCCCCGCCGCTCGTGATCGGCCAGGCCGCCGGACTCAGCCAGCTCGAGATCGGCGTGCTCATCGCGAGCGCCCTCTTCATCGGCGGGCTCGCGACCCTGCTGCAGACGATCGGCGTCCCGTTCTTCGGCTCGCAGCTGCCGCTGGTGCAGGGCGTCTCGTTCGCCGGCGTCGCCACCATGCTCGCCATCCTCTCCGGTGGCGGCGGGCTGCCCGCCGTGTTCGGCGCGATCATCGCCTCGGCCGTCATCGGTGTGCTCATCGCGCCCTTCTTCGCGATGATCGTGAAGTTCTTCCCGCCGGTCGTCACGGGCGTCGTGATCACCTCGATCGGCCTGACCCTCATCCCCGTCGCCGGCACCTGGGCGATGGGCGGCGCGGGCTCGGAGGACTTCGGCTCGCCCGCGAACATCGGCCTCGCCGGCGTGGCGCTGCTCATCATGGTGCTGCTCACCAAGTTCGGCACCCCGGCGCTCGCGCGCCTCGCGATCCTCATCTCGCTCGTGCTCGCCACGATCTTCGCCGCGTTCTTCGGCATGACCGACTTCGCCGGCGTGCTCGAGGGCCCGATCTTCGCGATCCCGACGCCCTTCGCCTTCGGCCTGCCGACCTTCGAGCCCGCCGCGATCATCTCGATGCTGATCGTCGTGCTCGTCACCTTCACCGAGACGACCGCGGACATCCTGGCCGTCGGCGAGGTCGTCGGCACCAAGGTCGACTCGAAGCGCATCGCCGCGGGCCTGCGCGCCGACATGCTCTCGAGCGCCGTCTCGCCGGTGTTCAACTCGTTCACGCAGAGCGCCTTCGCGCAGAACGTCGGCCTCGTCGCCATCACCAAGGTCAAGAGCCGCTGGGTCGTCGCCGCTGGCGGCGTGGTGCTCGTGCTCCTCGGCGTGCTGCCCGTGCTCGGCCGCGTCGTCGCGGCCATCCCGACCCCCGTCCTCGGCGGCGTCGGCGTCGCGTTGTTCGGCACCGTCGCCGCGAGCGGCATCGCGACCCTCGCCAAGGTCGACTACAAGAACAACCTGAACCTCATCATCGTGGCGATCTCGCTCGCCTTCGGCATGCTGCCGGTCGTGCTGCCCGACTTCTACCACGAGTTCCCGACCTGGTTCCAGATCATCTTCCACTCGGGCATCAGCTCGGCGACGATCATGGCCGTGCTGCTGAACATCCTGTTCAACCACGTCGTGCGCCGCTCGAACTCGCGCGGTGACCGCAACGCCTTCATCGCCGCGGCCGGTCGCACCGTGCCGGAGGAGGCGCTCGACGCCCTCGAGGACGGCGACTACTACGTGGGCGGCAAGCTCATCGACAAGGACGGCGTCGAGGTGAAGATCGTGCCGACCGGCTCGATCGCGGCCGTCGACCCGCCCCAGCACTGAGCCGGCGCGCGTCCGCGCTCTCACAATTCAGGAACATCACTGGATTATGCGCGGCCAAGCCTGCGCGGGCCGCGAGATTTCGGGCCTCTCGCGCGGGGCTTCCTGAATTCTGAAGCTGCGCAGCTGCGCAGCTGCGCAGCTGCCCAGCTGGGCGAAGCGGCGGACGATGGGAACGACCCGTCGTCCGCCGTTTCGCGCGCGGCTGCGATCGCGGCGGCGCGCGAGACGACGCGACGGCGCCCGTCGCCGAGACTCGTGCGGCTACGCGACCGCGGCGGGCCGCGAACCGGCGCGCATCGCACGCACGGCCGTGATCGTGTCGACGATGCGGGATGCCGCGAGCGCGGGCTGCGTCACGACGAGCCGCGCCGGCAGCCGGAGCGTCGGAAGGCCCCGCCCGAGCATCGCCGCGTCCCGCCGTCGGTCCTCGTCGAACTGCGCAGGCTCTCGGTGATAGGTATACCCGTCGACCTCGACCACGAGGATTCCCTCGACGACGAAATCGACCCGGCCCACCCCGGCGAACACGACTTGCTGCACAAACCGCAACCCAAGTCCGTCGAGCAGCTCGATGAGGTGGGACTCGGCACCTGAGCCCGAGCGCTCCGAGAGGACGAGCCGTCGCTCGTCGTAGGCGATCACTGCGTCGAGCAAGGATTGCGCCTCGTCGAGGCGGAGGGAGCCGGCAACGACGGCCGACTCGAACGCGGCCCGGATCGTAGGACGCGCAGCGCACCGCGTCACCTGGACGAGGGCATGCTCGAGGCCGACCCGCCAACTCGAGGCGTCGGGTCCGCGGCCGCTCACATGTGTGTCGTCCCAGTGCAGCACGCAGTCGCGGTCGTGGTGCCGATCGGAGTGGGCGACCCGCTCGTCGTCGCGGAACGCGCGCAGGCGCGAGGCGTTCCGCGGCAGTGTCACGTGCGTCGCCTCGTCGTCGAGGCCACCCCAGAGGCCGTAGGAACGGAGCGCGCTGAGGCATCCGACCCGCCCACCGATACGCACGGCCACGACGGCGTCACGCGGGGCATCCGGAAGCGCGTAGTGCCCCTGACGCACACGGAAGACCACCCCGTCGCGCACTCCGGCGGTCAGCTGGGTGCCGCTGAGCCCGCGCTTGATGAGCTCGCGACGACTCGCGACTCCGCCGAGGGCGGAGATGACGGCGAGCAGGCGCATGCGAGGCATCCTCGCGCGCTTCGACCGCCGCCGTGGTCTCGCAGGGCCCCACTGTGGACACCCCCTGCGGTACCTCCGGCCGTGGAGGAGGAGTGAGGCCCGCACAATTCAGGAGGACCGAGACGGGACCCGCGCGCCCTCGCGGCACTCGCCGACCGGCATCCGCATAATGCCGCGATGTTCCTGAATTCTGAGAGTGCGGGGCGCGCCGGCGCGGCGTCAGCGCACGATGTGCATGGCGCGCGCGGCGTCGGTGAGCGAGCCCGAGAGCGAGGGGTAGACGGGGAACGCCTCGGCGAACTGGTCGACCGTGAGCCGGTGCTCGACGGCGAGCGCGAGCGGGAAGATGAGTTCGGAGGCCTTCGGCGCCACGACGACGCCGCCGATGATCGTGCGCGAGCCGTTCGAGGCGATGAGCTTGACGAAGCCGTCGCGGATGCCCATCATCTTCGCGCGCGGGTTCGAGGCGAGCGGCAGCTTGTAGACGACGCCGGGGATCACGCCCTCCTCGACCTCGCGCGCCGTGCGGCCGACCGTCGCGATCTCGGGCTGGGTGAAGATGTTCGAGGTGATGTTGCGGTCCTCGGGCGGACTGACGACGTCGCCCATCGCGTGGAAGACGGCCGTGCGCCCCTGCATCGAGGCGACCGAGGCGAGCGGCATGAAGGTCGTGCAGTCGCCCGCCGCGTAGATGTTGGGGATCGAGGTGCGGGCGACCTTGTTCACCCGGATGTGGCCCGAGTCGGACAGCTGCACACCCGCGTCCTCGAGGCCGAGCTCGCGCGTGTTCGGCACCGATCCGACCGCCATGAGGCAGTGCGAGCCGCGCACCTCGCGACCGTCGGAGAGCGTCGCGACCACCGAGTCGCCGTCGCGCACGACCGACTCGGCGCGGGACTTGTTCAGCACCTTCATGCCGTTGCGCTTGAACACCTTCTCGATGACCGCGGCCGCGTCGGCGTCCTCGCCGGGCAGCACCTGGTCGCGGCTCGAGATGAGCGTGACCTTCGCGCCGAGCGCGCGGTAGGCCGAGGCGAACTCGGCGCCCGTGACGCCTGAGCCGACCACGATCAGGTGCTCCGGCACCTCGCGCAGGTGGTACAGCTGGGTCCAGGTGAGGATGCGCTCGCCGTCGGGCACGGCGGCCGGCAGCACGCGCGGGGTCGCGCCGGTCGAGATGACGAGGGTGTCCGCCTCGATGCGGTCGAAGTCGGTGCCGCCCTTCGCGGTGGCGACGATCACGGCGTTGGCGCCGTCCAGGCGCCCCTCGCCCTGCACGAGATGGACGCCCGCCTCGAGCAGGTTCGTGCGCATGTCCTCCGACTGCTGCGCGGCGAGCCCCAGCAGCCGCTTGTTGACCGCGGCGAGGTTGATCGCGACCTGCGGCCTGACCGCCTTCTCGGACTCGCCCTTGGCGTAGAACTGCACGCCGAGGTCGGCGGCCTCCTTCACCGCGTTCGAGGCCTCCGCGGTCGCGATGAGCGACTTCGACGGCACGACGTCGGTGAGCACCGCCGCGCCGCCGACGCCCGCGCGCTCGATGAGCGTCACCTCGGCGCCGAGCTGGGCCGCCGCGAGCGCCGCCTCGTACCCTCCTGGCCCGCCGCCGAGGACGGCGATTCGTTGGGTGCGTTCGAATTCATAGGCCATGCTCATATTCTGTCGCAGCCGCCGAAACGGCAGCAAACGAGCAGCGTGCTGCCGGGGCATCCGCTCGCTCATTAGCATGGTGGGATGACCGATCAGAACCCCCTCGACGACCCAGCAGCCGACCCCTTCGCCGTCGCCCGCGACGCCGCGGCCCGCATCGCGGAGCTCACGGGCGTCGAGCAGCACGATCTGGCGCTGACGCTGGGCTCGGGCTGGGGCAAGGCGGCCGAGCTCATCGGCGAGACGACCCACACCTTCGCCGCGACCGAGGTGCCGGGCTTCTCGAAGCCCGCCGTCGAGGGCCACGTCGGCACCCTGCGTTCGGTGCTCCTGCCGAACGGCAAGCGCGCCCTCGTGATCGGCGCCCGCACGCACTACTACGAGCGGCACGGCGTCCGCCGCGTCGTGCACTCGGTCCGCACGGCCGCCGCGACGGGGGCGAAGACGATGATCCTCACGAACGGCGCCGGCGGCATCAAGGAGCACTGGAAGCCCGGCACCCCGGTGCTGATCAGCGACCACATCAACCTCACCGCCGACTCCCCGCTCGAGGGCGCGACCTTCGTCGACCTGACCGACCTGTACTCGAAGCGGCTCCGCGAGCTCGCCCGCACCATCTCGCCCGAGCTCGACGAGGGCGTGTACTGCCAGTTCACCGGGCCGCACTACGAGACGCCCGCCGAGGTGCAGATGGCGAAGACCATCGGCGGCCACATCGTCGGCATGTCGACCGCGCTCGAGGCCATCGCCGCCCG
>JBDIAF010000131.1:0-5491 GCA_039812245.1 Agromyces sp.
GGCTCTCCGACCGCGGTCGCGAGGCGGAGGTGGTCAACGCCGACGCCATGCAGCTCTACCGCGGCATGGACATCGGCACGGCGAAGCTCGCGGTCGGCGAGCGCCGCGGCGTGCCGCACCACCTGCTCGACGTGCTGGACCTGGTGGACGAGGCATCCGTCGCCAGATACCAGGCCGAGGCGCGCGACGCGATCGATGCGATCGAGCGGCGGGGCGCCGTCGCGCTGCTCGTCGGCGGATCCGGCCTCTACGTCTCGAGCGTCATCCACGACTTCCGCTTCCCCGGCACCGACGCAGCGGTCCGCGCGCGGCTCGAGGCCGAGCTCGTCGAGCTCGGGCCGGGCCTGCTGCACGCGAGACTGCGCGGCATCGACGCCGAGACCGCGGCCGGTGTCGACCCGCAGAACGGGCGGCGCATCGTGCGCGCGCTCGAGGTGATCGAGGTCACGGGCGAGCCGAAGGCCGCGCGGTTGCCGGAGTCGCCCGTCCCGTGGCGACCGCATCGCATCGTGCACCTGCGCAGCGAACGTGCGACGCTCGTGGAACGACTCGACCGGCGGGTCGAGCAGATGTGGCGCGACGGCATCCTCGACGAGGTGCGCGGGCTCCTGCCGCTGGGGCTCGAGCGCGGCGCGACGGCTGGCAAGGCCATCGGCTATGCGCAGGCCCTCGCCGAACTGCACGGCAGGATGCCCCGGGACGAGGCCGTGGCCGAGACGCAGCAGCTCACGCGCGTGTACGCGCGACGCCAGGTGAGCTGGTTCAAGCGATATCGCGACGCGGTCGACGTCGCGGCCGACGACCCCGCTGCGCTGCGTGCCGAGGTCGACCGGCAGGCCGAGCGCGCCACCGGTGCCCCCGTAGACTGAACGGCATGGCGTTCGATCTCAGGTTCACCAAGGGGCAGGGCACCGGCAACGACTTCGTGCTCTTCGCAGACCCAGAGGGAGACGTCGAACTCACCCCCGAGCAGATCCGCGCGGTGTGCGACCGGCGCTTCGGGGTCGGCGCCGACGGCGTGATCCGGGCGGTGCGCAGCGAGCACCTCGATGCCGGTGCGGCGGCACTGGCCGATGACGCCGACGCGGTGTGGTTCATGGACTACTGGAACGCGGACGGCACCGTGTCCGAGATGTGCGGCAACGGCATCCGCGTGTACACCGCGTACCTGCTCGACCAAGGGCTCGCCGAGCTTCCCGCGGGCGGGGAGCTCGCGATCGGCACCCGGGCCGGGGTCCGCCGCGTGAGCCGCGCGGCCGACGGCTACCAGGCCGACCTGGGCATCTGGCGGCTCGCGGGCGGCGAACCGCTCGTGCGCGCGAAGAACCTGCCGGTCGCCAGGCCCGGCCTCGGCATCGACGTCGGCAATCCGCACGTGGTGGTCGCCCTCGCCGACGACGCCGAGCTCGCCGACCTCGACCTCGGCTACCTCCCGATCCTCGACCCCGTGCCCGACGCCGGCGCGAACGTCGAGTTCGTGGTGCCCGCCGAGCCGCTCGTCGAGGACGGCGTGGGGCGCATCCGCATGCGGGTGCACGAGCGCGGCTCCGGCGAGACGCTCTCGTGCGGCACCGGCGCCGTCGCCTCGGCCCTCGCCGTGCGGCACTGGGCGGGCAGCGGCGCACCCGACGACTGGCGGGTGCAGGTGCCCGGCGGGGTGCTCGGCGTGCGCATGTTCCGCGCCGACGACGGCGAGCACGTCGCCCTCTCGGGGCCGGCCGAGCTCGTCTTCGACGGCGTGCTCGCGCTCGCATGAGCGGGGCGCAGCTGCGCCGAGCCGCACGTGCCGCGTTCCCCTGGGGGTTCGTGCTCGCGCTGGTGCTCGTCACGCTCAACTTCCGCACCCCGATCATCGCGGTCACCGCCGTCATCGACGACATCGAGTCCCACCTCGGCATCGACGCGACCCAGGCGGGCCTGCTGACCAGCCTGCCGGTGCTCTGCTTCGCCCTGGGCGCGCCGATCGCCGCCTGGACGATCCGGCTGACCGGCGCGGAGCGCTCGATCGTGGTCACCCTCGTCGGCGTGCTCGTCGGCACCGTCATCCGCTCGACCGGCAGCACCGCCGCGGCGTTCGCGGGCACGATCGTGATCGGCCTGGCGCTCGCGATCGGCAACGTCGTGGTGCCGGTGCTGATCCGGCGCGACGTCCCCCGCGAGTACGCCCAGTTCGTCACCGGTCTGTACGCCGCCGCGATGGGCGTCGGCTCGATGCTCACCGCGCTGTTCACTGCCCCGCTCGCCGACCTCATCGGCTGGCAATTGGCGATCACGGCCTGGGCGGTGACGCTGCTCGCCGGCCTCGCCGTCTGGCTGCTCCGGCTGCGGCACGTCGCGATGGAGTCGGCCGCCGTGCGCGCCGAGGAGGTCGCCGAGGCGACCGGTGCGATCTCCGCGATCGGCCCGGGCGAGTCGCGCCCGAAGTCGGCCTGGCGCACGCCGATGACGTGGTTGCTCGCCGCGGGCTTCGCTGCGCAGTCGTTCGGCTTCTACGCGATGGTGGCGTGGATGCCGACCATGTACGGCGAGGTGTATCAGCTCGGCATCGCGGGCGGCGGGGTCTACGCCTCGCTCTTCCAGCTCATGGGCGTCGCCGGTGCGCTGCTCGTGCCGCTGCTCGGCCGGATGCGCGCGGCGTGGGTGCAGCCCGTCGTCGTCGGCCTGCTGTGGCTCGCGCTGCCGCTCGGCCTGCTGCTCGCGCCCGGCTCCTTCGGGGTCTGGACCGCGCTCGGCGGCATCGCGCAGGGCGGCGGCCTCGTCGTGATCCTCGCCCTCGTCGTGCGGTTCTCGCGCAGCGACCGCGAGGCGACGCAGATGTCGGCGATCGTGCAGGCCCTCGGCTACGTCGTCGCCGCCACCGCGCCGAGCCTGCTCGGCGCCCTGCACGAGGCGACCGGCGGCTGGACCGCGCCGCTGTTCGCGCTGCTCACGGCGACCGCGGTGTACCTCGTCGTCGCGACCGCCGCCACGGTGCTCGTCGCGCGCGCCGAGCGACGGCGCGACGCCGAGCGCGCGGGCGAGGACGACAGCCCGGGCGACGCCGACGGCCCGGCCGACGCCGACGACTGAGGCTGGTCGTCAGCGGCGCACTTCGAGCACCCGGAAGCCCTTGGCCTGCTCGATGCGCCGCACCTCGAGGCCCAGCGCCTCGCCGATCCACCGTTGCAGCGATTCGGCGCCGAGCTGCTTCGCGACGACGAGCCAGGCGCCGGCGTCGGCGCCGAGGCGCGGAAGCCAGCGCTCGAGCAGCGCGTGCAGCTCGTCCTTGCCGATGCGGATCGGCGGGTTCGACCAGATCGCGTCGAAGCGCACCTCGGCCGGCACCTCGTCGGGCAGCACGGCGCGGACGTTCCCGAGGCCGAGGCGCGCGGCGTTGCGCCGCACGAGGTCGAGGGCGCGCTCGTTCACGTCGACGGCCCACACCGAGGCGCCGGGGGAGCGAAGTGCGAGCGACAGCGCGACCGGGCCCCAGCCGCATCCCAGGTCGAGCAGCTCGCCGTGCGTCGGCGGGGCGGGTACGGCGTCGAGCAGCACCCGGGTGCCGGTGTCGAGGTGCTCGGGGCTGAAGACGCCGCCCGCGGTCACCAGTTCGAGTTCGCGACCCGCGAGCGTCGCGCGGATCGTGCGGAGCGAGGCCTCATCGGCGGGCTTCGACGAGAAGTAGTGCTCCTGGGGCATACCGGGAACCTATCGCACCCCGCGAACGGGCTGCGCGAAGTAGGCTGGAGGGGATGAACGAAGCCTCGCACGACCATTCCGACGACGCCGTCGAACGCGTGCTGCGCTCGGCCGACTCCCGCGCCGAGATCGCGCGATTCGGGGCAGGCGGCGCCGAAGCCATCCAGAAGCAGGAGACCGACGAGCTGCCGTGGTCGGCCTCGGCCGACGGCGAGCAGCTCGATCGCGAAGAGCGTGCGGCCCTGCGTCGCGTCGGCGGCCTCTCGACCGAGCTCGAGGACGTCACCGAGGTCGAGTACCGGCAGCTGCGCCTCGAGAACGTCGTGCTCATCGGCGTGTACTCCCAGGGCTCCCTGGACGACGCCGAGAACTCGCTGCGCGAGCTCGCCGCCCTCGCCGAGACGGCGGGCGCCCGGGTGCTCGACGGCGTGCTGCAGCGCCGGCCGCATCCCGATCCCGCTACCTACCTCGGCCGCGGCAAGGTCGAAGAGCTGCGGCACATCGTCGCCGCGGTGGGCGCCGACACCGTCGTCGCCGACACCGAGCTCGCACCCTCCCAGCGCCGTGCCCTGGAGGACGCGGTGAAGGTCAAGGTGATCGACCGCACGGCCGTCATCCTCGACATCTTCAGCCAGCACGCCAAGAGCCGCGAGGGCAAGGCGCAGGTCGAGCTGGCGCAGCTCGAGTACCTGCTTCCCCGCCTTCGCGGCTGGGGCGAGTCGATGTCGCGCCAGGCGGGCGGCCAGGTCGGCGGCGCGGGCGCGGGCATGGGCAGCCGCGGCCCCGGCGAGACGAAGCTCGAGCTCGATCGTCGTCGCATCCATTCGCGCATGGCGAAGCTCCGGCGGCAGATCGTCGGTATGAAGCCGGCCCGCGAGGCGAAGCGGGCGAACCGCCGGCGCAACGCCGTGCCGTCCGTCGCCATCGCCGGGTACACGAACGCGGGCAAGTCGAGCCTGCTCAACCGCATCACCGGGGCGGGCGTGCTCGTCGAGAACGCCCTGTTCGCCACCCTCGACGCGACCGTGCGGCGCAACACCACCGCCGACGGCCGCGTCTACACGATCGCCGACACGGTCGGCTTCGTGCGAAACCTGCCGCACCAGCTCGTCGAGGCGTTCCGCTCGACGCTCGAGGAGGTCGGCGACGCCGACCTGATCGTGCACGTCGTCGACGCCGCGCATCCCGACCCGGCCGGCCAGATCGCGACGGTGCGCGACGTCATCGGCGAGGTCGGCGCGCGCGACATCCCCGAGCTCGTCGTCTTCAACAAGGCCGACCTCGTCACCGCCGAAGACCGCCTCGTGCTGCAGGGGCTCGAGCCGAACGCCGTGTTCGCGTCCGCTCGCACGGGCGAGGGGGTCGAGCAGGTGCTCGACGCGATCGGGCGCATGCTTCCCGATCCCGCCGTCGAGGTCGAGCTCGTCGTGCCCTACGACCGCGGCGACATCGTCTCGACGCTGCACGAGACGGCGCGAGTGCTCGAGATCGACTACCTCGAGGAGGGCACGCGCCTGCGCGCCCTCGTCTCGCCCGAGCTCGCGGGCCAGCTCGCCGAGTTCCGCGCCTCGGCCACGGCCGCCTGATCCGGCGCATCCGACCGGTCGCGGATGCCTCGCGAGCATCGGCCGATCGCAGGGATCACGGCCGGCGGGTCCGGCGCGAGGCATCCGTCGTCATTTCGGGTCATACGCGCGCGCGCTGCGCGGCCGGCGCGTATCGTCGCAGGTGATCGTCGGCGGCGGGCCGGATGCCCACCGCCTGGAGCGACAGCCGAGCCCGGCACCCGCCCGCGTGACCCACCCGCCGTCCG
>JBDIAF010000132.1:0-5428 GCA_039812245.1 Agromyces sp.
CGCGGCGACCTTCGCCCCCGGCGCGCGGCGCGACTCGGATGCCCCGGGCGACGCCGGCTCGGCAGCCGCGTCGACCGCGGTGAACGAGGCCGCGCCGGGGTCTTCGGCGGCCCCTGCCGCCGCCCCGAAGCCCGAGCGCGGAATCACCGCCTGGGCTTGGGACCGGCTGCCGGAGCACGTGGACACGAGGCAGGCCGGCAACGTCATCCGGGCCTACCCGGCACTCGTCGACGAGGGCGACTCGGTCGCGCTGACCCTGCTGCCGACGGCGGCCGAACGGGATCTGGCGTCGCGCCGGGGCATCCGCCGCCTGCTCGTGCTCGCCACCCCCTCGCCGGTGGCCTATGTGCAGAGCCACCTGTCGAACGAGGAGAAGCTGTCGCTGGGCCAGAGCGCCTACGCCGGCCCGCGCGCCCTGCTCGATGACTGCCTCGCCGCCGTCGTCGATGCCGAGCTCCGCGCCCTGCAGCCCGACGGACTGCTGCGCACGCGCGCCGAGTTCGAGACGGCGCGCGCCGCCGTGTCGGGGGCGGTCATGGAGCGGATGTTCGAGACGGCGGCGCTCGTCGCGCGCATCCTGAAGGCCGCGCGCGAGGCCGACAAGGCGATCGCGAAGGCGTCGAGCCTGCAGCTCATGGCGGCCCTCGCGGAGGCGAGGTCGCAGCTCGAGGCGCTCGTGCCCGCCGGGTTCGTGTCGGCGACCGGCCTCGAGCGGCTGCGGCATCTGCCGCGCTACCTCGAGGCGATCACCGTGCGGGTGCGGCGCATGCAGGACAACCCCGGCCGCGACCGCCAGCTGATGACCGAGTTCGCCCAGGCCGCCGAGGCCTACGCGAAGGCCGGCGGCACCGTGCCGATCGACCCGGAGGCCGATCCGACGCTCGTGCGCGTCCGCTGGATGCTCGAGGAGCTGCGCGTGGGGCTGTTCGCACAGGAGCTGCGCACCGCGGAGACGGTCTCCGTGCAGCGGATCAGGAAGGCGCTCGCCGGCTGAGCCGGCGAGCGCCTTCGATGCGGCCGGGCCGCGGGGTCAGAGCACCTTCGACAGGAACGCCTGGGTGCGCTGGTGCTGCGGGTTCGAGAGCACCTCGCGCGGGTCGCCCGACTCGACCACGACGCCGCCGTCCATGAAGACGAGGGTGTCCGCGACCTCGCGGGCGAAGCCCATCTCGTGCGTCACGACGACCATGGTCATGCCGCTCTTCGCCAGGCCCTTCATGACATCGAGCACCTCGCCCACGAGCTCGGGGTCGAGCGCGGAGGTCGGCTCGTCGAAGAGCATGAGCTTCGGGTCCATCGCGAGCGCCCTCGCGATGGCGACGCGCTGCTGCTGGCCGCCCGAGAGGTGGGCCGGGTAGTAGTCGGCGCGCT
The DNA here is from genome assembly GCA_039812245.1 of Agromyces sp. Taxonomy (GTDB): domain Bacteria; phylum Actinomycetota; class Actinomycetes; order Actinomycetales; family Microbacteriaceae; genus Agromyces. The sequence goes on from JBDIAF010000132.1 coordinate 1,372, forward strand.
CGGCCAGGCCGACGCGCGCGAGCAGCTCGTGCGCCCTGGCCTTCGCCTGCGCCCGGGACTGCCCCTTCACCTGGGTCGGCGCCTCGATGACGTTCTCGAGGGCGGTCATGTGCGGGAACAGGTTGAAGCGCTGGAACACCATGCCGATGTCGCGGCGCTGCTTGGCGATGTCCTTCGGGTGCATCTCGTACAGCCGCCCGCCCTGCTCGCGGTAGCCGACCAGATGCCCGTCGACCGAGAGCCGGCCGGACGAGACCTGCTCGAGGTGGTTGATGCAGCGCAGGAAGGTCGACTTGCCCGAGCCCGAGGGGCCGACGAGGCAGAGGACCTCGCCGCGCTTGACCTCGAGCGAGATGTCCTTCAGCACCTCGTTCGAGCCGTAGCTCTTCGAGATGTGCTCGGCGAGCACCATCGGCACCGAGGCATCCGCCGCGGCCGCCGCCGGGGCGTGCTGGGCCGGGGCCGTCGTCTCGTCGCTCATCGTGCGTCTCCTCCGTGCTTGGCGGCGATGCCGGCGTCGGACTCGGCCTCGTCGAGTTCGACCGCCGTCATGGCGGCCGTGACCGGGCCCGGGCCCGTGTCGGGGCGCGCCCCGACGCCACGGGCGAAGCGCTTCTCGAGGAAGTACTGGCCGACCATCAGCACCGAGGTGATCGCGAGGTACCAGATCGAGGCCACGATCAGGAGCGGCACCGGGTTGAAGATCTCGACCGCGATGTCGCGCGTGCGGGTGTAGAGCTCGAGCGTGAACGGCACCGCGGTGGCGAGCGAGGTCGTCTTCAGCATCGAGATGACCTCGTTGCCGGTCGGCGGGATGATGACGCGCATCGCCTGCGGCAGCACGACGCGACGCATCGTCTTGCCCCAGCCCATGCCGAGCGCGGTCGCCGCCTCCTGCTGCCCGGGGTCGACCGAGAGCAGGCCGGCCCGCACGATCTCGGCCATGTACGCCGACTCGTTGAGACCGAGGCCGATCACGGTGAGCCAGAAGGCGTTGAAGAGCAGCTTCGTCGGGAACGAGACCCACGGGTCCATGAACGGGACGCCGAGGTCGACCGAGGTGTAGATGGTCGCGAGCAGGCCCCAGAAGACGAGCTGCACGTACACCGGGGTGCCGCGGAAGATCCAGAGGTACACCCAGGCGATCGACTTCAGCACCGGGTTCGGCGACTGGCGCATGACGGCGAGCACGATGCCCAGCACGACGCCGATGATCATCGACAGCACGGTGAGCAGCAGCGTGTAGCCCGCGGCCTGCGAGACCCGCATGTCGAAGACGTACTTGCCGACGGCAGGCCAGTCGAAGGCCGGGCGCATGGCGGCGTCGATGACGAAGATCGCGACGAGGGCGAGCAGCACGACGGCGAAGACGACGCGCCAGGGATGCCTCAGCTTGACGATCTTCTCGCCGACGGCGGGCGGGGCGGCGGGGGCGCCGCCCCCCGGCGCGGGCGACGCTGCCCGGCCGGCGGACGAGTCGCTCATGCTCAGCTGCCCGCGTTGATCTCGATGGTGTCGACGCCGCCGGCCTCGACGCCCCACTCGCTGAGGATCTGCTCGTAGGTGCCGTCGTCGACGAGCGACTGCATCGCGGCCTGCACGGCCTTGGCGAGCTCCGAGCCCTTCGCGACCGGGAAGCCGTAGGGCGCGGAGTCGAAGACCTCGCCCGCCGCCTCGAGCTTGCCGTCGGTCTGCGTGATGGCGTAGCCGGTGACGGGCGAGTCGGCGCTCATGGCGTCGGCCTGGCCGAGGACGACCGCGTTGGCCGCGGCCTCCTGCGTGTCGAAGGGCAGGATCTCGATCGCCGGCTTGCCGGCGTCGAGGCAGGCCTGGTTCTTGGCCGGCAGCTCGTCGGTGTGCTCGTAGGTGGTGGCCTGCACGGCGACCTTCAGCCCGCACGCGTCGTCGGGGTCGACGGTCTTGCCCGCGGGGGCCGCCCACAGGATGCCCGCGCTGTAGTAGTCGACGAAGTCGACCTGCTTCTGGCGCTCGGCGTTGTCGGTGAAGCTCGACATGCCCATGTCCATGGTGCCGCCGGTGACCGAGGGGATGATCTTGTCGAAGCTCGCGATCTCGTACTGGATCTCGAGGCCGAGCTTCTGGCCGAGGGCGTCGACGAGGTCGACGTCCCAGCCGATGGGGTTGCCGTCGGCGTCCTTGTACTCGTTGGGCGGGTAGGCGGCGTCCGTGCCGACGACGAGCACGCCGGCGTCCTTGATCTCGGCGGGCAGCAGCGCGACCGCGGCCTCGTCGACGGCGATCGAGGCGCCGGTGTCGCCCTCGGCCGAGGTGCTGGGCTGGACGGTGTTGTCGACGCAGCCGGTGAACAGCAGCGCGGCGGCCGATGCGATGGCGGCCGGAATGAGCAGGCGGCGAGTGTGCATGGTGGTACCTCTGTCGTCACGATGTGATTGGGACAACGACAGAGCGTAGTCGCGGGCTCCGTCGCCGAGGCCCGAGCTTAGTACCACGCGAGCGCGCAGAGCGTCGGATACGACCGGATACGCCACGAACTGGCGGGCAGACGCATGATTCATCCGCTGAGTGGTGGAACTGCGCATCGAATCGCGCGTCTCGCGGAGGCATCCGATCACCGAGCGCGCTGCGCTCGATCGATAGGCTGGTGCAACTGTGGCCAGCTACTCCGAACTCTTGAAGACGAAGGGCGTCGCGCGCATCATCGCCGCCCAGCTGACCGCGCGGTTCCCCTCGGGCATGCTCTCGCTCGCCTTCCTGCTGCACGTGGAGCAGCAGACCGGCTCGTACGGCGCCGCGGGCCTCGTCCTGGCCGCGACCTCGGTGGGCCAGGCGATCGCCGGGCCGCTCACCAGCCGGATGATGGGTCGCTTCGGCATGCGCCCGGTGCTCATCACGACCCTCGTCGTGTGCGTCGCCGCGGTGGTGACGATCGCGCTCATGCCGCCCGACGTGCCGCTCTACCTCGTCGTCGGCTTCGTGGCCGGCCTCGCGACGCCGCCCGTGCAGCCGGCCGTGCGCACGATCTACCCCAAGATGGTGAACTCGCGCCAGCTGACCCCGCTCTTCTCGCTCGACGCCTCGGCGCAGGAGATCATCTGGGTGGTCGGCCCCGTCGTCACGACCTTCGTGTCGACCCAGATCGGCACCGTGCAGGGCATCATGCTGGCGGCCCTGCTGATGGTCGTGGGCGGCGCGTGGTTCATCTCCTCGCCCGAGCTCGGCCGGGTGCGCATCCCGCGGTCCAAGCGCCGCTTCGGCTCCGTGCTCGCGCGGCCGCCCGTGCTGCTCGCGACCGTCGTGGGCTTCCTGCTCATCGGCGCCTGCGCAGCGATCGAGGCGGGCGTCGTCGCCGTGTTCGGGCACGGTGGCGCCGAGGCGGGCATCGTGCTCGCGATCTTCTCGATCGGCAGCCTCGCCGGCGGGCTGCTGTTCGGGCACACGCCGATCGGGCCGTGGTCGACCGCGAGGCGCATGTTCATCGTGTTCGCCGGCACGGCGCTCGCGGCCGCCGCGATGGACTTCTGGTGGCTCTCGGCCACGCTGTTCGGCGCGGGCATCGGCATCGCGCCGGTGCTCACGGTGCTCTTCTCGATCGTCTCGGCGAGCGTCAAGTTCTCGGACACCGCGGAGGCGTACGGCTGGGTCGGCACCGGTCAGCTGATCGGCGCCGCACTCGGCTCCGCGCTCGCCGGCTTCCTCATCGACGGCAGCGGCGCGCAGGGCGCGTTCTGGGCGGCGGCCGGGCTCGCGCTCGTCGGCACGATCGTGCCCGCCCTCGCGCGGCGCTGGCATCCCGACCTGCGCGGCCGCGATGCCAGCCCGATGCCCGACACCGAGCCGGTGCCCGTCACCCCGAGCTAGGCTCGACGACCCGACCGACCAGCCTCGAGAGGATGCCCATGTCGTTGCCACCGGCCCCACTGCTGCCCCTCGCCGACGGCCGTGCCATCCCCCAGCTGGGACTCGGCCTCTACAAGGTGCCCGCCGACGCCACCGCCCGGCTCGTCGCCGAGGCGATCGAGATCGGCTACCGGCACCTCGACACCGCCGCGTTCTACGGCAACGAGGCCGAGGCCGG
>JBDIAF010000133.1:0-5423 GCA_039812245.1 Agromyces sp.
ACGTGGGGTGGACTTCGGCTAGTGTGATAGCGGGGTAAGACTTCCGTTTCCCGACAAACTCACAGCCTGAAAGGTGCACATCTCCATGCGCACATCCTTCCGCGTCCGCGCCGCCGCCGTTGCGGCCGCCGTCGCCCTGCCGCTCGCCGGCCTGCTCGCCGCCGCTCCCGCGCACGCCGCCGAGATCCCCGACCCGGTCATCGCGCTCGACACGACGACGTTCCCGGCAGGCGACTGGGGCGCCGGCTTCAACATCACCGGCACCGGGTTCGTCGGAACCGGCGACGTCACCGTATCGATCGGCATCGCCAACGGCCCGTCCTCGGGCGAGGGACTGTACGAGACCACCGTGACGCCCGACGCCGAGGGCACGATCGACGCGCAGATCGTTCCCACCCGCGACGCGCCGGTGACGACTGAGGGTGAGTACCCGAAGGTCTCGGTCATCGCGGTGCAACAGCTCGACGAGACCGAGTGGCTGCAGTCGAACCCGGTCGCACTCACGATCACCGAGTCCGACCTGCCCGAACCCGCCGTCACCTTCGCCCAGGTGGTCTCGCCCGAGCAGCTTGCTGCGGGTCTGACCGCGAGCTTCGCCGGCTTCGGTGCAGACGAGCAGATCTTCTACGCCTACCTCCTGCTCCGCAACGGGGAGCCCGTCACCGAGGGCGGCCCCCTGAGCGAGACGACCGCCGACGCCTCTGGTGCCGGCAGCTTCGTCATCACGATTCCTGGTGCACAGGTCGGCGATGTGCTCGCCTTCTACGTCAGCGGCGGCGAGACGGGCCGGTTCGTCGACGACGAGACTCCCGTCGTCGCCGCCCCGCCGGCTCCCGCCGACTCGACCCCGAAGCCGGCTCTCGCCGAGACCGGTGTCGAGCTGACCGCCGGCCTCGTCGGTGCCGGTGTGCTCGCGCTCGGCGTGCTCGCGCTCATCGCGCGTCGCCGCTTCGCCTCGCGCTGACTCCAGCACTGAACGCCGGGCGCTCACGCCCCGCATCGCGAACGCCCCGCCTGAATCAGGCGGGGCGTTCGTGCGTCGCGCGAGCCGACCCGCCGGTCGTGATCCCGGCGGGACGCTTCGCGATGGTCCGCGGCCGGACGAAGGCCGCCGCGCCGCAATTTCGGAGATCGCCACGATTTCGGGGCCAATCGCCCCGGCGCCTCCGATCCTGTGGCGATCTCCGGTCCGGTGGCGGCCTCCGAAGCAGTGACCGGCCACAGAGGGCGGCGATGGTCGACGGCTACGGCTACGGGCTACGGGCTACGGGCTACGGCTTACGGGCTATGGTCGAGGGCCGGCGAGGTGCGCGATGCCCTCGAGCACGGCTGCGGCCGTTTCGGGAGCGCCCAGGATCCGGAAGTGGCCCGGTGTCGGGACCCGGATGTTCCGTCCGCCGTCGAGCGCGCTGCCCTCGGGCACGTGCGGGTCGAACGGCCCCGAGATCGACACGATCCGGCCGTCGACCTCGTGCGCCCCCACGAGCGCGACGATCGTGGGCTCGTCGGGCAGGAACTCGCGCACGACCGGGTCGACGAAGAAGCGCGCCCGGCGTGCGCCGTTGAACGGGGTCGCGACCGCGACGACGCCCGAGATGCCGGAGTCGCCGCTCCCGGTCCGCGCCCCTGCGTCGGGCTCGGCTTCGCGCAGGCGGGCCGCGACGAGATCGACCAGCATGCGCTTGCCGATGAGGCCGCCCTTGCTGTGGGCCACGATGACGCGCCCGGCCGCCGGCGCCGGCACCCGCGCGAGCGCACGTTCGAGCCGATCGGCGGTCGCCGGGATCGGCCGCCGGTTCACTCCCAGCCCGTGGACGACGCGGACGCGATAGCCGGCGACGTTGAGCCGGTCGGCGAGCGGCCGCAGGAACGTCCAGTGCTCGTACACCCCGGGCACGAGCACCACCTCGGGCAGCGCCCCGTCGCCGCGGAGCAGGTACGACGACGACCGCCAGGCGCCCAGCACGGCGATCTGCCGCCAGCCTGCGTAGAGGTAGTCGGCCGCCATCCAGCCCGCGATGCGCCACCAGGGCGTCGGACCCGAACGATCGGCCGCGGCGTTCAATCGATGCGTCCCGCCGCGGCCAGCCGTCGCAGCACCTCAGCGCCCGCGGGCGGGCAGCGGTCGAGCTCGGCCGTGGTCACCCAGTGCAGTGCCCCCACTTCAGCGGATGCCTGGGGCGAGGCATCCGTCTTCGCCTCGAACACCCGCATGCGCACGAGGCGGCCGTCGGGCTCGCCGTGCGCTTGGGCGACCACCTCGAAGAGCTCGTCGAGCGAGGCCGGGTCGAGCTCGAGCGCCACCTCTTCGCGGGCCTCGCGCGCGGCGGCCTCGGCGGGGGTCTCGCCCGGGTCGATCTTGCCGCCGGGCATGTAGTGCACCTCGCGGTCGCGCGCGGTGACCATCAGCACGCGGCGGTCGCGGATGAGCGCGATCGCCGCGACGAGCAGGTCGGAGTGCGGCATGCGAGGGGCCCGATCAGGCTCCGACGAGTCGGGCGCCGAGGTACGCCTCGAGTTCGTCGAGCTTCACGCGCTCCTGCTGCATGGTGTCGCGGTCGCGCACCGTCACGGCGTGGTCGTCGAGCGAGTCGAAGTCGACCGTGATGCAGAAGGGGGTGCCGATCTCGTCCTGGCGGCGGTAGCGGCGGCCGATCGCGCCCGCGTCGTCGAAATCGATGTTCCAGTTGCGACGCAGCTTCGCCGCGAGCTCGCGCGCGAGCGGCGAGAGCTTCTCGTTGCGGCTGAGCGGCAGCACCGCGGCCTTGACCGGCGCGAGGCGCGGGTCGAGCTTCAGCACGGTGCGGGTGTCGGTGCCGCCCTTCGCGTTGGGCACCTCTTCGACGTGGTAGGCGTCGACGAGGAAGGCCATGAGCGCACGGGTGAGACCGAACGCCGGCTCGATGACGTAGGGCACCCAGCGCTCGTTCTTCGACTGGTCGAAGTACGAGAGGTCCTTGCCCGAGTGCTTCGAGTGCGTCGACAGGTCGAAGTCGGTGCGGTTCGCGACGCCCATGAGCTCGCCCCACTCGCCGCCGGCGAAGCCGAAGCGGTACTCGATGTCGATCGTGCGCTTCGAGTAGTGGCTGAGCTTCTCCTTGGGGTGCTCGTAGAAGCGGATGTTCTCGGGGTCGATGCCGAGATCGGTGAACCAGTCCCAGCAGTGCTGGATCCAGTAGTCGAACCACTCCTCGTCGGTGCCGGGCTCGACGAAGTACTCCATCTCCATCTGCTCGAACTCGCGGGTGCGGAAGATGAAGTTGCCCGGCGTGATCTCGTTGCGGAAGCTCTTGCCGATCTGGCCGATGCCGAACGGCGGCTTCATGCGCGCGGCCTGGAGCACGTTCGCGAAGTTCACGAAGATGCCCTGCGCGGTCTCGGGGCGCAGGTAGTGCAGGCCCGACTCGTCGTCGACGACGCCGAGGTAGGTCTTCAACAGGCCCGAGAAGGCGCGCGGCTCGGTCCACTGGCCGCGCGTGCCGCAGTTGGTGCAGACGATCTCGGCCAGCCCGCCCTGCGGCGCGCGGCCCTTCTTCTCCTCGAAGGCCTCGATGAGGTGGTCTTCGCGGAAGCGCTTGTGGCAGCTGAGGCACTCGACGAGCGGGTCGCTGAAGACCTCGACATGGCCGGATGCCTCCCAGACCGCCTTGGGCAGGATGACGCTCGAGTCGAGGCCGACGATGTCGTCGCGCGACTGCACCATGTAGCGCCACCACTGGCGCTTGATGTTCTCCTTCAGCTCGACGCCGAGGGGGCCGTAGTCCCACGCCGATCGCGAACCGCCGTAGATCTCGCCCGCTTGGAACACGAACCCGCGGTGCTGGGCGAGGGTGGTGACGGCATCGAGACGGCTGGGTTCGGCCACGGTGGCTCCAATGGTCGGAGGGTGAAGGAAGTACCGCAATCCTATCCGCGGGCCGAGGCCGGCACCGGATTCGTGCTTGAGGGCCTGGCTCCATGCCCCGCGGGCGGGGTCGTCGCTATATTCGCTCTCGTCAGCACATCTAGCCTGGGGGCGGCGCCAATGTGGAACTTCCTGCTCGACATCGACATCGTGGACCCGGTGTTCCTGTGGGCGTGGTTCATCCTGAGCGCGATCGCGATCATCTATCTGCTGTTCAAGAAGCGCACCGTGGGCTGGTTCCTCACCGCGATCATCGTGCTGATCCTCGGGGCGATGATCGGCGCGAGCGTGCTCTGGGTCAGCGTCAACCTGCTCGACGTGTTCGGCGGGCCGGTGAACGAGGCCACCTGGGTGTGGGTGCCCGCCGCCTTCGCAGGCATCCTGCTCGCGATCTTCAACCTGTGGGGTTCGCGGTGGTGGCGCAAGCTCATCGCCCTGCTCTCCATCGCGGTCTTCGCCGTCACGGCGACGCTCGCGATCAACGCCGCCTACGGGATCACCCCTACCCTCGGCGCGTTCCTGCACATCAGCACGGCGACCGACGCGGACCTGCCGACGCCGGGCCCCACCGACGACGCCGATCCGGCCGAACCCCTGTACCAGCGGTGGACGCCCCCGGCCGACCTGCCGAAGTCGGGCACGACCGGGCTCGTGCCGGGAGGCATCCCGAACACCGCCTCGGGGTTCCCGGCCCGCCCCGCGCAGATCTACCTGCCCCCGGCCGCGCAGGTCGAGGGCGCACCGGCGCTGCCGCTCGTCATCATGATGATGGGGCAGCCGGGCGACCCCGACCCGGGTCCGACCGCGCGGGTGCTCGACGAGTTCCAGGCGCGCAACAACGGGCTCGCCCCGATCGTGCTCGTGGTCGACCAGCTCGGCGACCCCGCGAATGATCCGATGTGCCTCGACTCGAGTCTCGGCAAGGTCGAGACCTACCTGATGAGCGACGTGGTGCCGTGGGCCAGGGCGAACCTCAACGTGCTGCAGGGCGCGAAGTACTGGACCGTGGCCGGCTATTCGAACGGCGGTGGCTGCGCGGCGTACTTCGGCGCGAAGTATCCCGAGGTGTTCGGCAACCTGCTCGCGATCTCGCCGGTCGAGTGGGCCGGGGCCGAACGCAACGACGAGGTGCTGCAGAGCGTCTTCAACGGCGACCAGGCCGCCTACGACGCGGTGAAGCCGGCCCACATCATGGCCGCGAAGGCGGCCTACCCCGATTCGGTCGCGATCTACACCGCCGGCGAGGCCGACCCCACCTACACCGCGAGCGCGCAGCACCTCGCTGACGCCGCCACGGCCGCGGGCATGCACGTCACCCTCGCGATCATCCCCGGCGCCGACCACGGCATCACCGGGCTCGACGGTGGGCTCGAGAAGGGGTACGAGGTGCTGTATCCCCGGCTCGGGCTGTCGGCGCCGGCGGGCGGCTGACGACGAGCGGCTGCGCGAAACGACGACCTTCAGATCCGAGTGAGGACACCATGAGCGAGACCCAGCACGGCGGCGGCACGCAGCCCGC
>JBDIAF010000134.1:0-5389 GCA_039812245.1 Agromyces sp.
CGAGGCGGATGCCGTGCCGCTGAAGGTCTGCTGCATGGCGTAGGCCATCCCGTGCGCGACCTCGGGCGTCGTCGACTGCCAGCACTCGGGCGCCGGCGGCGCGAGCTCGGCGCCGTCGGCCTGGACGATCTTCGTGATCGCGACCGGCTTGCAGGTCATGCCGTTGTTGGCGATGCCGGCGTAGGCCTCGACCATCGAGAGCGGCGAGACCTCCTCGGTGCCGAGGATCGCGCTGGGGCCGAACACCGCGTCGGGGTTGACCTTGCGCGTGCCGTCCTCGTTGTAGACGGGGCCGTTGTCGTCGTACTCGAACCGCTGACCGAGCTCGAGGCCGTCGGCGCGCTTGACGCCGAACGACTGGGCGAAGTCCTTGATCTTGCACAGGTCGAGCTGCTGGCCCATGGCGATGAAGGCGGTGTTGACCGAGTATTTCGTGGCGTCGACGGCGTTGTTCGCGTTGGTCGAGTCGTCGTTCTTCGGATCGTAGCTGCCGCTCCAGCCGCCGTAGCAGGCCGCGGGGAACGAGGTGAAGGTGCGCCGGCTGCCGTTGAACGACTCGCGCAGCGAGTGTCCTTCGTTCAGCCACTCCCCGAGCGTGAAGACCTTGAACGTCGAGCCGGGCTGGAAGCCCGAGGAGCCGCCGTAGTCGAAGTCGGTGCTGTAGTTGATCGCCGAGTACTCGGCGCTCGTCGCGAGGACGTCGGGGTCCTGCGAGTAGCGCTTGTTCTGCGTCATCGCGAGTACCTTCCCGGTGCCGACCTCGACGCTCACGGCGACCGAGCCCACGTCGAACTCGGGGTCGGTCATCGGAACGTTCTCGGCCATCGCCTGCTCGGCGACCGCCTGCAGCTCCATGTCGAGCGTCGTGTAGATCTGCAGGCCGCCCTGGCGGAGCAGCTTGGTGCCCTCGTTGACGTCGGGCGTCGCCGGGTCGTCGTACGCGTGCTGGATGACGTTCACGACGTAGTCGCAGAAGTACGCAGAGTTACCGGGGGCCGACTGGCAGCCGGTGCTGGGCGCCGTGATCACCGGGGCGACCGGCGTCGCGATGGCCGCGTCGTGGTCCTCCTTCGTGATCTTCTTGTACTCGAGCATGCGGTCGAGGATGTAGTCGCGACGCTCCTTGTTAGCCGCGTACGGCGTCGGCTCGCCCTTGTCGTTGACGCTGGCGGCGCCGTTCGTCTCGCTTTCGGGCCGGTCGAGGCGGAACTTCTCGGGGTTGTTCGTGATGGCGATGAGGCTCGCGGCCTCCGCCAGGGAGATGTCTGCGGCGTGCTTGCCGTAGTAGTACATCGACGCCGACTCGACGCCGTAGACCCGGCCGCCGAAGAACGCGATGTTGAGGTAGCCGCGCAGGATCTCGTCCTTGGGTGTCTTCTTCTCGAGGGCGATCGCGTAACGGATCTCCTTCAGCTTGCGCTCGGGCGTCGTCTCGATGGCGGAGTCGATCGCCTCCTGACGCTCCTCCTCGGTGGTGGCCTCGCGCACCGCGTTGTTCACGAGCACGTTCTTCACGTACTGCTGAGTGATCGAGGATCCGCCCTGCGTGGCGCCGCCGATGACGTACTCGTTGAGCGCAGCGCGAACGGTGCCCTGGATGTCGACGCCGCCGTGCTCGTAGAACCGCGGGTCCTCGCCGGCGACCGCCGCGTCCTTCAGGAACTGGCTCATCTGGTCCCAGGCGACCTCTTCGCGGTTGTCGTCGAAGAAGGTGGCGAGGTGCACGGGCGAACCGTCGGGCGCCGTCGCGTAGATGTCGGACTTCTGCGTGAGCGGCTGGACCTCGAGGTACCCGGGCAGGTTCTCGAACATGCTGATGCTGTTGTTCGCGGCCATGCCGGTGACGGCGAGGGCCGGGGTCACGGCGGCCGTGACCAGCACACCGGCGAGCGCGCTCATGCCGAGGATGCCGAGCAGGCCTCCGGCGGCGCCGCTCGCCGTACGTTTTTGGGCAGACATATAGTGGAGCCTAACGGAGAAGGCTGGCAAATCCCGCTATGCCGGGCTGCCCGGAATTCCGGGCCGACACGCCGACTTCACCGCGATCGGATGCCTCGGCGGCGCCGCCTCCAACGGCGTGCCGCCCGGGCATCCGACACCTTCGAACCGACCGCGATCTCTGGAGCGTCATGACGACCTGGGAGTACATCACCACCCCGCTGCTCATCCACAACACCGCCGCGATCCTCAACAACTGGGGCTCCGAGGGGTGGGAGCTCGTGCAGATCGTGCAGGGGCCCGAAGGCGGGCTCGTCGCCTACCTGAAGCGGCCCGTCGGCGGCTCGGAGTCGGCGGCGGCGACCGCCGGCGCTGCGGCCGCCGCGCAGGCCGCGAAGCAGTTCGAGGGCGAGGCCTGAGCATGACGAACGCGTTCGAAGCCCGGCTCGCGGAACTCGGCATCGAGCTGCCGGCGGTCGCGGCCCCGGTCGCGGCCTACATCCCGGCCGTCGTGACCGGGTCGTACGTCTACACGAGCGGGCAGCTGCCGTTCACCGACGGCGCGCTGCCCGCGACCGGCAAGGTGGGCGACGGTGACGGCCTGGTGCCGGCCGAGGACGCCAAGGCGTACGCCCGCACCGCGGTGCTCAACGCCCTCGCGGCCGTGCGCGCCGAGCTCGGCTCGCTCGACCGGGTCACCCGCATCGTGAAGCTCGTCGGATTCGTGGCCAGCGACCCGGCGTTCACCGGGCAGCCTGGCGTCATCAACGGCGCCTCCGAGCTGCTCGGCGAGATCTTCGGCGACGCGGGCCGGCACGCCCGCTCGGCGGTCGGCGTCGCCGTGCTGCCGCTCGACAGCCCGGTCGAGCTCGAGCTGGTCGTCGAGTTCGCGTAGGCCAAGAACGACGGATGCCCCGGCGGGAACGATCCCGCCGGGGCATCCGCGTGTCGGGGGCTAGCGCACCTGCTCGGTGATGGCCGTCATCACCGAGGTGTCGGCGAGCGTCGTGGTGTCGCCGACCTGGCGGCCCTCCGCGAGGTCGCGCAGCAGGCGCCGCATGATCTTGCCGGAGCGGGTCTTCGGCAGCTCGTTGACGATGAACACCTGGCGCGGGCGGGCGATGGCGCCGATCTGCATCGCGACGTGCCGGCGCAGCTCGTCGGCCGCCTCCGCGACGTCGGTCACCTGCGCGGCCTGGCTCGCCTTGAGGATGACGAAGGCGACGACCGCCTGACCGGTGGTCTCGTCCGCGGCACCGACGACGGCGGCCTCGGCCGTCCACGGGTGGGCGACGAGCGAGGACTCGATCTCGGCGGTCGAGAGCCGGTGACCCGAGACGTTCATGACGTCGTCGACCCGGCCGAGCAGCCAGATGTCGCCGTCCTCGTCGCGGCGCGCCCCGTCGCCGGCGAAGTACTTGTCGCCGAACTTCTCCCAGTAGGTCTCCTTGAAGCGCTCGGGGTCGCCCCAGACGCCGCGCAGCATCGACGGCCACGGCTCGGTGATGACGAGCAGTCCTCCGTCCTCGCCCTCGACCTTCTGGCCGTCGTCGGTGAGGATGTCGACCGTCACGCCGGGCACCGGAACCTGGGCGCTGCCGGGCTTCAGGTCGGTCACGCCGGGCAGGGCGGAGATCATGATCGCGCCGGTCTCGGTCTGCCACCAGGTGTCGACCACGGGGATCGAGCCGCCGCCGATGACGTGGCGGTACCAGATCCACGCCTCGGGGTTGATCGGCTCGCCGACCGAGCCGAGCAGTCGCAGCGAGCGGAGGTTGAACTCGTGCGGGATCTGCCGCCCGAGCTTCATGAACGAGCGGATGGCGGTCGGCGCCGTGTAGAGGATCGAGACCCGGTACTTCTCGACGATCTCCCACCAGCGGCCCGGGTGCGGCGTGTCGGGCGTGCCCTCGTAGAGCACCTGCGTGGCGCCGTTGGCGAGCGGGCCGTACACGACGTACGAGTGGCCGGTGATCCAGCCGACGTCGGCGGTGCACCAGTACACGTCGCGCTCGGCGTGCAGGTCGAAGACGACCTTGTGCGTGAACGCGGCCTGGGTGAGGTAGCCGCCGCTCGAGTGCACGACGCCCTTCGGCTTGCCGGTGGTGCCCGAGGTGTAGAGGATGAACAGCGGGTTCTCGGCGTTGAAGGCCTGGGCCTCGTGCGCCGACGAGGCGGTCGCGACCGTGTCGTGCCACCAGAGGTCGCGCCCCTCGTTCCAGCCGATCTCGTTCTCGCCGCGCTTGACGACGAGCACGTTCTGCACGCTGTCGCCGGTCGCGCGCTCGAGGGCGTCGTCGACGACGGGCTTCAGGGGGAAGACCTTGCCCTTGCGGTAGCCGCCGTCGGCGGTGATGACGAGCTTGGCCTCGGCGTCGTCGATGCGCGACGCGAGGCTGTCGGCGCTGAACCCGCCGAACACGACCGAGTGGATCGCACCGATGCGGGCGACCGCCAGCATCGAGACGACGGCCTCGGGGATCATCGGCAGGTAGATGGCGACGCGGTCGCCCTCGCCGATGCCGAGGTCGGTGAGCACGTTCGCGGCGCGCTTGACCTCGTCGGTCAGCTCGGCGTACGTGATGGCGCGGCTGTCGCCGGGCTCGCCCTCCCAGTAGAGGGCGACGCGCTCGCCGAGGCCCGCTTCGACGTGACGGTCGAGGCAGTTGACGGCGACGTTGAGCTCGCCGTCGCCGAACCAGCGGGCGAAGGGCGGGTTCGTCCAGTCGAGCACCTCGGTGAAGGGCTTCTGCCAGGTGAGCAGCTCGCGCGCCTGCTCGGCCCAGAAGCCGAGCCGGTCGTCGGCGGCGCGCTGGTAGAGGCTGGCATCGGCGACGGCCTGGGCGGCGAACTCGGGGCTCGGGCGGAAGCGCCTGATCTCCTCGAGCGCGTGGTCGATCTGTGCGGTCATGGTTCCGGGTCGCTCCTTCGCGATTGCGTGAACGGGTGGGTTCGCCTGCCCCACCCAGCACACTACCCCTGAGTTGTGGACACCTCGTTCACGGCCCCTGACGCACTGTGTAAGGTGACGAGCGGAGTGCTCGATCGACGACATTCTGGGCGTTGACGCAAAGAAATCTGTGTGTCCTCACAAATGAGGACAGAAAGTACTTGCGTATGGATGCAGAAGCCCTACACTGAATACCGCCCGAACACTCGTTTCGAGGCCTGCAGCGCGCCGTATTCCCCCCAATCGACGCGCTGCCGAGGCGGCACCTGTTCCCCCCAATGGGTGCCGCCCCCTTTCTTTTAAGCGGCGGTTCGCCTGCGGCAGCATCCGTGCGAGCCCCATGGGTCGAGTTCTCCTCCACAACGGCGTGGGGGAGGCTCGCTCTCCCCATCCCGGTCGATCGGATGCCTCGCGGCTCCGCCCGCTGCCTACGCTCGCCGACATGATCGTTCCGTTCGTCGCGACGCCCTCGTGGCTCGATGCGCCGACGCCCCCGACGGC
>JBDIAF010000135.1:0-5382 GCA_039812245.1 Agromyces sp.
CGCGCCCGGCTCTACGCGCGCAGCGCGGTGCGCGCGCACGCGCTCGACCAGCTGCGCATCGGGGCCGCGTGGCGGATCGGCGCGATCCTCCGCCTTCCGCGCTCCGCCTCCGTCTTCGAGATCGCGCAGGCGGCGGCCGGGGCGACGGGACGCGATCCGCGTGCGGTGGGCCATCTCCTCGTCGACGCCGTGCCCGCGGGCGACGCCGAGCTCGTCTCGCTCGCCGCGGCGCTCACCGAGCTCGAGGACGCCGTGCGCCGCTCGGTGCGCCCCGACGATCGGCACGCCGACGGGCGGACGAGCGCCTCGAGGCATCCCGAAGCCCCCGGTGACCACCACCCCGACCAGACCGGCGACCCATCAGGAAGGCGCTCATGACCGATCCACTCCACTCCGACGCCGAACTGCGCGAAGCGCTCGGGCGCGTGCGCGCCGAGGTCGGCAAGGCCGTCGTCGGGCAGGACGGGGCCGTCACCGGCCTCATCATCGCGCTGCTCGCCGACGGGCACGTGCTGCTCGAGGGCGTGCCCGGCGTCGCCAAGACGCTGCTCGTGCGCACCCTGAGCCGCACGCTGCGACTCGAGACCCGGCGACTGCAGTTCACCCCGGACCTCATGCCCGGCGACGTGACCGGCTCGCTCGCCTACGACCCGCGCTCGGGCGAGTTCGCGTTCCGCGAGGGCCCCGTGTTCACGAACATCCTGCTCGCCGACGAGATCAACCGCACGCCGCCGAAGACGCAGTCGGCGCTGCTCGAGGCGATGGAGGAGCGGCAGGTCTCGGCCGACGGCGTGACCCGGGCCCTGCCCGACCCGTTCCTCGTCGCGGCGACGCAGAACCCGATCGAGTACGAGGGCACCTACGCCCTGCCCGAGGCGCAGCTCGACCGCTTCCTCATGAAGCTCGTGCTCGACGTGCCCGAGCGCGACGCCGAGTGGGCCATGCTGCGGCGGCACGCCGACGGCTTCACGCCGCACGACCTCGAGGCGGCGGGCGTCGAGGCGGTGCTGTCGGCGGACGAGCTGAAGGCGGCGCGCCGGGCCGCCGCGAGGGTCGGCGTCGCCGACGAGGTGCTCGCCTACGTCGTCGACCTCGCCAGGGCGACCAGGCGCGCCCCGTCGCTGCGACTGGGCGTGAGCCCGCGCGCCGCGACGGGGCTCCTCGCGGCCGCCAAGGCGTGGGCGTGGCTGACCGGCTACGACCGGCTCACCCCCGACCACGTCCAGGCGATGCTGCTGCCGGTCTGGCGCCATCGCGTGCAGATGCGCCCCGAAGCCGAGCTCGAGGGCGTCGCGGTCGACCAGGTGCTGCGCGGCGTCGTGCAGCAGGTGCAGGTGCCGCTCTGATATGACGATCTCAGGCAGGTTCGTGCTGCTCGTCGCGCTCGGCGTGGTGCCGGTGGTCGCGGCGGCGGCACTCGCGAGCGCGGCGGTCGAGGCCGCGCCCGACGCGGGCGCGCAGGCGGCCGCCGCGGCGAGCGCTGCCGGAGCGCAGGCCGCGTGGCTCACGCTGCTCGGCTGGCTCGCGCTCGCGATCGGTCTCGGCGCGATCGACCTCGCCGCTGCGGCGTCGCCCAGGCTCGTCTCGATCGAACGCGAGCTGCCGGCGCGCGTGCGGCTGGGCGAGTCGGCGCGCTCGGAGCTCATCATCGCGAACCGGGGCCAGCGCGCCATGCGCGCCGTCGTGCGCGACGCCTGGCAGCCCTCCGCAGGCGTCGTCGGCGCGAACCGCACCGCCGTGCGCATCCCGGCCGGCGAGCGTCGACGCTTCGCGCTGCAGCTCGTGCCCACGCGACGCGGCGACCGACGCACCGAGCGGGTCACCGTGCGCTCGACCGGCCCGCTCGGCCTGTGGTCCCGCCAGGCGACGATCCTCGCCCCCGGAACGCTCAGGGTGCTTCCGCCGTTCGCCTCGCGGATCCACCTGCCCTCCCGGCTCACCCGGCTGCGCGAGCTCGACGGCCGCACTCCCCTGCTCATCCGCGGGCAGGGCACCGAGTTCGATTCGATCCGCGAGTACGTGCGCGGTGACGACGTGCGCTCCATAGACTGGCGCGCCACCGCGCGCCGCACCGACCCCGAGACCCCGGGCGGCACCCGCCTCATGGTCCGCACGTGGCGCCCCGAACGCGACCGCCGCATCGTCATCGTCACCGACACCTCGCGCACGGCGGCCGCCCGCATCGCCGACGAGCCGAGGCTCGACACCGCCTTCGAGTGCTCCCTGCTGCTCTCCGCGCTCGCCTCGCACGCCGGCGACCGCATCGACTGGCTCGGCTACGACCGGCGGGTTCGCGGACGCGTGCACGGCGCGAGCGGGGCCGAGCTGCTGGCGCGCATGGTCGACACGATGGCCGGCATCGAGGCCGAGCTCATCGAGGCCGACTGGGCCGCCGTGCCCGCGCAGGTGCGGCGCCTGACCAGCCGCCGCGCCCTCGTCGTGCTGCTGACCGGGGTCGACTCCCCCGCGAACGCCGCCGGCCTGCTCACCATGCTGCCGCAGCTGACCGCGAAGCACCTCGTGATCGTCGCCTCCGTGGCAGACCCGGCGGCCGTCGAGGCAGCGCGGGGCACGGCGGACCTCGACGAGGTGTACCGGGCGGCTGCGGCCGAGCGCGGACTCGCCGACGGGGCGCGAGTCGCCGCGGCGATCCGCAGCCTCGGCGCCGAGACGGTCTCGGCCCCGCCGCAGGAGCTCCCACCGGCCCTCGCCGACCACTACCTCGCACTCAAGGCCGCCGGGCGACTCTGAACGTCGCACGACGTCGTGTCGCGACACACCGGCGCCGATCGCCGCGGCGGCGATCCGCGCAATCGATAGGCTCGTGCCGGCGCTCAGGGGTCGCGCGCCGACCACGCATCCCTACGAAAGGACACCACCATGGCCGAGACGGCCACGCCCACGGGGCAGCAGGACATCACCATCGCCGAGACGGCCGTCCCCAGCACGGGGCAGAAGCTCACCGCCGAGCTGCTCGGCACGTTCATCCTCGTCTTCGGCGTGATCGGCGCCGCGATCTTCTCGTCCGCGAACACGGGCCTGCTCGGGGTCGCCCTCGCGCTCGGCCTCGCGGTGCTCGTCGGCGCCTACGCCTTCGGCCCGATCTCGGGCGGCCACTTCAACCCGGCGGTGACGCTGGGCCTCGCCGTCGCGGGCCGCTTCGCGTGGCGCGAGGTGCTCGGCTACATCGTCGCCCAGATCGTCGGCGCCGTCCTCGCCTCGGTGGTGCTGCTCGGCATCCTCTCGATGGGGCCGAAGTTCGACCTCCTCGTGTTCCGCAGCGTGTCGACCGGCTACGACGAGCTCTCGCCGGGCGGCTTCGGCCTCGGCTCGTTCCTGATCGTCGAGATCGTCGCGACCGCGGTCTTCCTCATCGTCATCATGGGCGTGACCTCGGCCGGCCGCGCGGCCGCCAGCTTCGCCCCGCTCGCGATCGGCCTCACCCTGACCCTGCTCGTGCTCGTCGCCGGCATGGTCTCGAACGGCTCGTTCAACCCGGCCCGCTCGATCGCGACCGCGATCTTCGGCGGCCCCGAGGCGCTGTCGCAGCTGTGGGCGTCGATCGTCGCCCCGATCGTCGGCGGCATCCTCGGCGCACTGATCTACAAGGGCGTCTTCGACCGCCCCGCCAAGCTCACCGCGTAATCACGAGCGACCGTCACGATGGCGGATGCCTCCGACCGGAGGCATCCGCCATCGTCGTGTCTGCGCCCTGAACCGTGCGAGCCCCGCCTCGCGCGAAGCCTGAACGGCTCAGCCGGCGACGAGACGGTGGACGCCCGAGTCGAACTCGGCGAGGTCTCCCGTCTCGCCGGCCTTCGCGGCGCGCCGGCCCAGCACCAGCATCGTCGTGAGGAAGGCGCCCAGCGCGATGACCCCGATGCCGATCTTCACCGCCCACGGCCACGGCTGCGGCGTGACGAAGCCCTCGATCAGCCCGGAGACGAAGAGCCAGAAGACGAGCCCGATCGCGACCGTGAACAGGGCCCGTCCCTCAGCGGCGAGCGACTCGCCGCGGGTGCGCGGCCCGGGGGCGATCCAGGCCCAGAAGATGCGCAGGCCCGCCGCGGCCGCGACGAAGATGCAGGTGAGCTCGAGCAGGCCGTGCGGCGCGATGTAGAGGAAGAAGGTGTCGGCCTCGTCGAAGTGGATCATGATCGCGGCGTTGACGCCGAGGTTCTGCGCGTTCTGCACGATCACGTACGGCACCCACACGCCCACGATGCCGAACGCGACGCACTGGGCGGCGATCCAGGCGTTGTTCGTCCACACCTGCCCCGCGAACGAGCCGTTGGGGTGCTCGGAGTAGTAGGCCGCGAAGCCCTCGTCGGCGATCTGCCTCAGCTCGGCCTCGCTGCCGAGGTTCGCGAACACCCGGGGGTCGGCGAGGATCCACCACGAGAACAACGCGGCGATGACGAACGTCGCGACCGCGACCGCGAGGGTCAGCCAGCGCAGCCGGTAGAGCGCGGCGGGCAGGGCGACCAGCCAGAACCTCGTGAACTGGCGCAGCGGGTTCTCGGGCGCCCCGGTGAAGCGAAGCCTGGCGCGGGCGATGATGATCGAGAGCCGGTCGCCGAGCGCCGTCGAGCCGGCAGTGGTCTTCGCGATCGACAGGTCGGACGCCGCCGACTGGTATCGCGCGATCAGCTCGTCGGTCTCGGGCCCGTCGAGCCGCGGCCTGCGTGCGAGCGCGTCGAGGCGCTGCCAGTCGTCGGCACGGGCTGAGGCGAGGGCGTCGAGGTCCATCTGCTTGAATACTACCCATGACCGCCACCGCGCAGACCGAGCGCCGAGTCGTTCGCTCCGCCGACGACGGCGTGGTCACCGGCGAGGCGGTCGCCCTCGACATCAGGCCCGCGAGCGCGGTGATGCGCGCGGGCGGCGCGATCATCGACATGCTCGTCACCTACGGGCTGATCATCCTGACGATCCTCGTGGCCGCGAACCTCGAACTCGACCCCGCGGCGATGCAGGCGGTCGCGATCAGCGTGCTCGTCATCTGCATGGTGGTGCTGCCGACCGCGGTCGAGACCGCGACCCACGGGCGCTCGCTCGGCAAGCTCGCGCTCGGGCTGCGCGTGGTGCGCGACGACGGCGGGGCGACCGGGTTCCGGCACTCCTTCATCCGCGCGCTCGTCGGCGTCATCGAGATCTACATGACCTTCGGCGGCCTCGCCATCCTCGTCGGCATGCTGAACCCGTCGTCGAAGCGGCTGGGCGACATCCTCGCCGGCACCCACGGTCAGGTCGAGCGCGTGCCGCGACTGCGCATCGACCCGTTCGGCGTGCCCGCGCCGCTCGTCGCCTGGGCCGCGACCGCCGACGTCGGACGGCTGCCCGAGCCGCTCGAGCGGCGGCTGGCGTCGTTCTTCCGCAATG
>JBDIAF010000136.1:0-5368 GCA_039812245.1 Agromyces sp.
GCTGCCGCGCCGGCGCCCTGCGCGTCCGCCGCGCCCGGCGAGGCGCAGGCGCTCAGCGCGAGTGCTGCGGTGGAGACGAGGGCGGCGATCGCGAGTCGGGGCGCGGGGGACGGGGAATGGGGTCGTCTGGTCATGGCCGTCACGTTATCATTAATGAAAATCATTATCAACACGAGCGGCGAGCTGCGATCGAGCGGTGCGCCTCCGGCCGAGTGCGTCCGGCCTAGGCCTCGAAGCCCACGCTGAGCTTGCGCAGCAGGCTCGCGAGGCGCTTCTGCTCGCCCGAGGGCAGCCCGCCGAGCAGCTGGGCCTCCGCGTCGACGAGACGCGTGATGGCGGCGTCGACCCGGGTGAGGCCGGCGGGGCTCATCTCCACGAGGATGCCCCGGCCGTCGTGCGGGTCGGTCTGCCGGGTGACGAGGCCGCGTTCGACGAGCCGGTCGATGCGGTTCGTCATCGTGCCGCTCGAGACGAGGGTCTCGCGCAGGAGCGCCTTGGGCGACAGGCGGTACGGCGAGCCGGCCCGGCGCAGGGCCGAGAGCACGTCGAACTCCCACGACTCGAGCTCGGAGCGGGTGAACGCCTGCTTGCGCGCGCGGTCGAGGTGCTTGGCGAGCCGAGCGACGCGCGAGAGCACCTGCAGCGGCGCGAAGTCCAGATCCGGCCGCTCGCGCTCCCAGTCGGCGACGATGCGGTCGACCTCGTCGGAATCGGTCATCGGGCCAGTATCGCGCACCTCACGCACCGGGTGCGCCGCGCGGCGCCGCGCGACGCACGGGCGGACCGCGCGGAGGCGCGCGCGTGCGAGGATGCCCCGGCCCGGGGCATCCGTCGGGCGCACGCCGACATGGCAGACTTGATGGGCGCGCGGCGGATCCGCCGTGCGCGGTCCGCCATGGTGTAACGGCAGCACGACAGCCTTTGGAGCTGTGAGGACCAGGTTCGAATCCTGGTGGCGGAGCATGTCCGATCAGAATCTCGCGATCATCGTGCTCGCCGCGGGGCAAGGCACCCGCATGAAGTCCGCGACGCCGAAGCTGCTGCACCCGCTCGCCGGCTCGCCCGTCGTCGGCCACGTGCTGGCGACGGCCAGGGCCCTCGACGCGGCGCACGTGCTCGCCGTCGTGCGCCACGAGCGCGACCTCGTCGCCGCGACGGTCGAGGCCGAGCTGCCCGGCACCGTCATCGTCGACCAGGACGAGATCCCGGGCACGGGTCGTGCGGTCGAGCAGGCGCTCGAGGCGCTGCCGGCCGACTTCGACGGCGAGGTGCTCGTGCTGAACGGCGACGTGCCGCTGCTCGACGCCGACACGCTCGCCGCCTTCCTCGCCCAGCACCGCGCGACCGCCTCGGCGGCCTCGGTGCTGTCGGCGATCTACGAGGACCCGCACGGCTACGGCCGCATCGTGCGCAGCGACTCCGGCGCCTTCGACCGCATCGTCGAGCAGAAGGACGCGAGCGAGCAGGAGCGCGCGATCGGCGAGATCAACGCGGGCATCTACGCGTTCGGCGCGGCGGCGCTTCGCGACCAGCTCGCGAACCTCACGACCGACAACGCGCAGGGCGAGAAGTACCTCACCGACGTCATCCAGCTGCTGCGCGAGGCCGGCAGCGAGGTCGAGGCCGTGCCCGTCGCCGAACCGTGGCTCGTGGCCGGCATCAACGACCGGGCGCAGCTGTCGGAGACCGCCGCCCGCCTCAACGCGCTCATCGTGCGCGGCTGGCAGCTGAACGGCGTCACGATCGAGGACCCGGCCACGACGTGGATCGACCTCCGGGTGACGATCGAGCCCGACGTCACGATCCGGCCGGGCACGCAGCTCAAGGGGGCGACCGCCATCGCGACGGGCGCCGTCGTCGGGCCCGACACCACGCTCGTCGACTGCGAGATCGGCGAGGGCGCGCACGTCAAGCGCACCGACGGCACGCTCGCGGTCATCGGCGCGGGGGCGGAGGTCGGCCCCTTCGCCTACCTGCGCCCGGGCACCGTGCTCGGCGACGACGGCAAGATCGGCACCTTCGTCGAGACCAAGAACGCGAACATCGGCCGAGGCTCCAAGGTGCCCCACCTCAGCTACATCGGCGACACGACGATCGGCGAGGGCTCGAACGTCGGCGCCGGTTCGATCACCGCGAACTACGACGGCGTGAACAAGCACCGCACGACGATCGGATCGCACGTGCGCACGGGGTCTCACGGGGTCTTCGTCGCGCCCGTTACGATTGGAGACGGCGTCTACACGGGCGCCGGCACGGTCGTCCGCAAGGACGTGCCCGCCGGATCGCTCGCGGTGAACGTCGCCCCCCAGCGCAACGTCGAGGGGTGGGTCGAGCAGCACCGACCCGGCACCGCTGCCGCGGAGGCGGCCGCAGCCGCCGGGGCGGCCGATTCCCGGTCGAACGAATCGGGCGAGTGAGCAGAAGGCGAGCCATGGGGCGCAAGAAGAAGATCGTCGACCTCGACCGCGAGAACAACATCGCCCCCGGACTCGAGGCGAAGACCAAGAAGCGTCTCGTCGTCGTCTCGGGGCGCAGCGACCCCGAGCTCGCCGCCCAGGTCGCGGCGGTGCTCGGCACCGAGCTCGCGCCCACCGAGCACCGCACCTTCGCGAGCGGCGAGATCTACACCCGCTTCGAGGTCTCGATCCGCGGCTGCGACGTCTTCGTCGTGCAGTCGTTCGGCCCGCCGGTGAACGAGTGGCTCATGGAGCTGCTCATCATGCTCGACGCGCTGAAGCGCGCCTCGGCGAAGCGCATCACCGTCGTCGCCCCCTACTTCCCCTACTCCCGCCAGGACAAGAAGGGCCGCGGCCGCGAGCCCATCTCGGCGCGCCTCGTCGCCGACCTGCTGAAGACGGCCGGCGCCGACCGCGTGATGAGCGTCGACCTGCACGCCGCGCAGATCCAGGGCTTCTTCGACGGCCCCGTCGACCACCTCTTCGCCAAGCCCGTGCTGCTGCGCCACTTCGAGGAGACGCTCTCGGCCGACGACCGCTCGAAGCTCACCGTCGTCTCGCCCGACATGGGCCGCGTTCGCGTCGCCGACACGTGGGCCGACGACCTCGGGGCGCCGCTCGCGATCATCCACAAGCGTCGCGACCCGAAGGTCGCGAACCAGGTGACCGTGCACGAGATCGTCGGCAACGTCGGCGGCCGGGTGTGCCTGCTCGTCGACGACATGATCGACACGGGCGGCACCATCGTGAAGGCCGCGCAGGCGCTCAAGGCCAACGGCGCCGAGAAGGTCATCGTCGCCGCGACCCACCCGATCTTCAGCGACCCGGCGACCGAGCGCCTGCAGGACTCGGCGATCGACCACGTGGTCGTCACCGACACGATCCCGCTGCCCCCCGAGAAGCGCTGGTCGAAGCTCACGGTGCTGCCGATCGCGCCGCTGCTCGGCCGCGCGATCCGCGAGGTCTTCGAGGACGGCTCGGTCACGAGCATGTTCAACGGCGAGGCCTGATGACGGGCGAGCGCGAACCGGATGCCTCGCCCGAGGCATCCGGTCGACCGCCGCTGCCCGGGCGCCCGTGGGTGGCGAGCTACGCCGACGGCGTGCCCGACGACCTCGAGCCGCCAGCCGGCTCGCTGTACGACCTGATCCGCGCCTCCGTCGAGACCTACCCCGAGCACGTCGCGCTCGAGTTCTTCGAGCGCACGACGAGCTTCGCCGAACTGGGCGAGCAGATCGAGCGCGCCGCCGAGGGGCTGCGGCTGCTCGGCGTGCAGAAGGGCGACCCGGTCGCGATCGTGCTGCCGAACTGCCCCCAGCACATCGTCGCGTTCTACGCCGTGCTGCGGCTGGGCGCGATCGTCGTCGAGCACAACCCGCTCTACACGCCCCGTGAGCTGCGGCACCAGTTCGAAGACCACGGCGCCCGGGTCGTGATCGCCTGGAGCAAGGTGGTCGAGACGCTGCAGGCGTTCCCCGACGACCTGAAGCTCGCGCACATCGTGTCGGTCGACCCGACCGAGGCGATGCCGTTCGGCATGCGCCTCGCGCTGCGGCTGCCCGTCGCGAAGGCGAAGGCCTCGCGCGCGGCGCTCACGGCCAAGGTGCGCGGCACGGTGCCGTGGGGCGAGCTCGTGCGGCACGAGCCGATCGACGCGCACATCATCGCGCCGGGCGTCGACGACGTCGCCCTGATCCAGTACACGAGCGGCACGACCGGCAGCCCGAAGGGCGCCACGCTGACCCACGCGAACCTGCTCGCGAACGCCGCGCAGGCGCGCAGCTGGGTGCCGGGCATCCAGCGGGGCACCGCCGTCGTCTACGCGGTGCTGCCGATGTTCCACGCCTACGGGCTCACGCTCTGCCTGACGTTCGCCATGAGCATGGGGGCGCGGCTCGTGCTGTTCCCCAAGTTCGACCCCGATCTCGTGCTCAAGGTCGTCAAGCGCCGCCCGCCGACGTTCCTGCCGGCGGTGCCGCCGATCTACGAGCGGCTCACGCAGGCGGCCGCGGCCGAGGGCGTGTCGCTGCGCGGCATCCAGATCGCGATCTCGGGCGCCATGCCGCTGTCGGCGGCCGTCGTCGAGCCCTGGGAGGCCGCGACGGGCGGCTACCTCGTCGAGGGCTACGGCCTCTCGGAGTGCTCGCCCGTGCTGATGGCGAACCCGGTCGCGCCGAACCGCAAGGCGGGCACGGTCGGCCTGCCGCTGCCGGGCACCGAGTGCCGCGTCGTCGACCCCGACGAGCCGCGACGCGACGTCGAGCCGGGCGCCGAGGGCGAGCTCGTGGTGCGCGGCCCGCAGGTGTTCGGCGGGTACTGGAAGAAGCCCGACGAGACCGAGGCGGTGTTCGTCGACGACCCGGCCGGCGGCGCGCCGTGGTTCCGCACCGGCGACATCGTGTCGATCGACGACGAGGGCTTCGTCAGCATCGTCGACCGTATCAAGGAGCTCATCATCACCGGGGGCTTCAACGTCGCTCCGAGCGAGGTCGAAGAGGCCGTGCGCCAGCATCCCTCGGTCGCCGATGCCGCGGTCGTCGGGCTGCCCGACGCGCACTCGGGGGAGCAGGTCGTCGCCGTCGTCGTGCTGAACCCCGGCGAGAAGCTCGACGAGGCCGGCATCCGCGAGGCCGCGCGCGGGCTGCTCACCGCCTACAAGGTGCCGAAGCGGGTCGTCGCGGTCGACGAGCTGCCGCGCTCGCTCATCGGCAAGGTCATCCGCCGCGAGGTGCGCAACGGCCTCATCAACGCAGAGGCCGGGCAGGGCTGATGGCCGCGAGCCGGGCCCGCGCCGCCGGCCGCGCGGTCGTGCGGGGGCCGGCCTGATGGACTTCCTCGGCGCGGAGGCGTCGGACGCGCTCGCACGGCTCGTCGCGCTCGAGGGCGCCGAGGCGCCGGCCGAGCCGCTCGAG
>JBDIAF010000137.1:0-5350 GCA_039812245.1 Agromyces sp.
CTCGCCGTGCGCGATCCGCACGCGCGCGACCGCTCTCGCGGGCTTCGGCGGTTGCACCCGGGCGAGGGCGTCGAGCAGCATGGCCGCTCCGCCGGGCGAGCGGTACTCGCCCACGGCGGCGTCGGCGAGCGCGCCCGGGTCGCTGCCCTCAAGCGATTCGAACCGCAGGCGGTGCCCGTGCTCGATGAGATGGACCCCGAGCGAGGCCGCCACCTCGACCGCGAGCTCGAACTCGAAGTTCGGCCCGTCGTCGTGCCGGCGCGCGCCCTCGGGCCGCCCCGCGAGCGTCGTGTCGAGCAGCAGCCTCGCCTCGGGGTCGCCGCGCTGCTCCTCCTCGCGCACCATCAACTCGCCCCGCCTTGCGGTCGCGGCCCAGTTGACCCGCCGCAGCGGGTCGCCGTAGCGGTACTCGCGCGCGATGAGCTCGTCGGAGTTGGGGTGGGTGAGCCGCTGCAGCCCTCGCATCGCGCCGTCGACCGACGCGGTGGCCGGCAGCAGCCGGCCGAGTGCGGTGACCCGCGGGGTCACGACGAACTCGCGCGGCGTGCCGATCGTGCGCTCCATCCGGGCGAGTCCGAAGGGGTCGCCGATCGCGATGCGCAGCGGCCCGATCGGGTAGGCGCCCCGGCGTGGGGTGCGCAGCAGGTACTCGAGCCGAACCGTGTCGTCGCCGCTCGGCATGAGCCGCTCCCACGGCCCGACGGCGGGCAGCACCGCGTCGCCGGGCCCGAGCAGCTCGTGCGGCACCTCGTCGCGCCAACGCGCCCCGTCGAAGGTGCGCCGCGAGCGGTTCTGCACGACCAGCCGCACCCGCGTCGACGAGCCGGCGGTCGCCGACGGCGGCGCGAAGGTGCGGGTCACGGCGAGCCGCGGGAGCCGCAGCGCGGTGTAGGCGAGGGCGACCAGGGGCATGGCGACGGCGACGAACGCGAGCAGCAGCACGTCGCGCAGGTCGAACCAGAGGCAGATCGCCACGAGCGCCGCCCCCACCGCGACCAGCGTCGCACCGCGCCGCGTCAGGCGCGGCATGGTTCGCGCGCGTCGGGCGGTCGCGGCGGGCATGGCTCAGTCCCTTCGGATGCTGCCGATCGGCACGGGGGTCTCGGCGACGATGCGGCGCACCACGGCGTCGATGAGCGAGCCGCTGTCGTGGTCGTGCGAGCCGAGGGCCCTGCTGGTCGGAACGAGGCGGTGCGCGAGCACCGGCACCGCGAGCGCATCGATGTCGTCGGGCAGCACGAAGTCGCGGCCGTGCATGGCCGCGTGCGCCTTCGCCGCGCGGATGAGCTGCAGGGTCGCGCGCGGGCTGGCGCCGAGCCGCAGCTGCCGATCGTCGCGCGTCGCGCGCGCCAGCTCGACCGCGTACTCCTTGACCGGCTGCGAGGTGAACACGTGGTGCACGGCGCGGATCATCGCCCGCAGCTCGGCGAGGCTCACCACGGCGTCGAGCTCGTCGATGGGGCTCGTCGTCTCGCGCGTCGAGAGCATCGCGAGCTCGTCGGCGGGCGCCGGGTAGCCCATCGAGATGCGGGCCATGAACCGGTCGCGCTGCGCCTCGGGCAGCGGGTAGGTGCCCTCCATCTCGATCGGGTTCTGCGTGGCGACGACGACGAAGGGGTGGCCGAGACGGTGCGTCACGCCGTCGGCCGTGACCTGCCGCTCCTCCATGCACTCGAGCAGCGCCGACTGCGTCTTGGGGCTCGCCCGGTTGATCTCGTCGCCGATCACGAGGTTCGCGAACACGGGCCCCGGTTTGAAGTCGAAGCGCCGGCTCGCCTGGTCGAACACGGAGACGCCCGTGACGTCGCTGGGCAGCAGGTCGGGCGTGAACTGGATGCGGTTGACCGAGATGTCGACGGAGCGGGCGAGCGCACGGGCGAGCATCGTCTTGCCGACGCCGGGCACGTCCTCGATGAGGAGGTGCCCCTCGGCCAGCAGCACGGTCAGCGCCGCCGACACGGCCTCGCGCTTGCCGCTGATGACCGCCTCGACGTTGGCGACGATCGCGGCGGCGCGGGCGCCGACCGCGTCGAGGTCCATCGCCTGGACCGCGTCGTCGACCGCGCTCGCGCCCGCCTGGCTCATTGCGCCAACGCCCCCGCGAGGTAGTCGGCGACGGGCCGCGGCACGTAGGGCGCGACGTCGCCGCCGAGGCCGGCGACCTGCCGCACGAGCGAGCTCGAGACATGGGCGTTCGCCGGGTCGGGCAGCAGGAAGACCGTCTCGACGCCGGCCAGGTGGCGGTTCACGATCGCCATCGGCGTCTCATAGGCCACGTCGACCTGCGAGCGGATGCCCTTCACGAGCACGCTCGCGCCGACGTCGGTGCAGTAGTCGACCAGCAGCCCCATGCTCCAGCTCGCGACGACGATGTCACCGGCGATGCCCGCCTCGTCGATCGACTGCTCGATGAGCGAGACGCGCTGCGCGATGGGGAGCAGCGCGTTCTTGTCGGGGTTGTGCACGACGACGACGTGGAGCTGGTCGTAGAGGCCCGCGGCGCGCCCGATCACATCGAGGTGCCCGAGGGTGACGGGGTCGAACGAGCCGGGAACGACGGCGATCCGCTGCATGGCTCCCAGCGTAGTGCCCGAGCGGCCGTGCGAGCCCGCGCCTGTGGAGTCTCAGCTCTTGTTCAGGAAGCCGCTGGTCTCGTCGTCGAGCCGCCGCCGCACGGCCGCGGCGAGCGCCTCGTGGTGCACGAGGCGGGGGTCGGCCCGGATCACCTCTGCGGCCTCCTCGCGCGCCTCGGCGATCAGGTCGCCGTCGCGCACCACCCGCAGCAGCTTCAGCGACGAGCGCCCGCCCGACTGCTCGGCGCCCAGCACGTCGCCCTCGCGCCGCAGCTCGAGGTCGACGCGGGCGAGCTCGAATCCGTCGAGCGTGGCGGCGACGGCCTCGACCCGCTGCAGCGCGGGCGAGCCCGGCAGGGCCCGGGTGACCAGCAGGCACAGGCCGGGCACCTCGCCGCGGCCGACGCGACCGCGCAGCTGGTGCAGCTGCGAGACGCCGAAACGGTCGGCGTCGGCGACGATCATGACGCTCGCGTTCGGCACGTCGACGCCGACCTCGATCACCGTCGTCGCCACGAGCACGTCGACCTCGCCCGCGGCGAAGCCCCGCATGACCCTGTCCTTCTCGTCGGCGCTCATGCGGCCGTGCAGCGGTTCGATCCGCGCCTCGGCGAGCAGCGGGTGGGCGACCAGCTCGGCCAGCACCGATTCGACGGATGCCGCGGGGCCGGCCTCGACCCCCGCCTCCTCGGAGCCATCCGCCCCGCCTGCGGCGGGCGGCTCGCCGTCGTCCTCCACGGTCTTGCGGTCGATCGCCGGGCAGACCACGAAGGCCTGCCGCCCCTGCGCGAGTTCCTCGGCGAGGCGCTCCCACACGCGCGGGCGCCAGGCCGGCTTGATCGCGATCGGCACGACCTGCGACGTGATGCCGGCGCGGCCCGCCGGCAGCTGGGTGATCGTCGACACGTCGAGGTCGCCGAACACCGTCATCGCGACGGTGCGCGGGATCGGCGTCGCGGTGAGCACGAGCACGTGCGGGGCGGTGCGGCCCTTCAGCCGCAGCGCCTCGCGCTGCTCGACGCCGAAGCGGTGCTGCTCGTCGACGACGACGAGGCCGAGGTCGGCGAAGGTCACCTGCTCGCCCATGAGCGCGTGCGTGCCGACGATGAGGCGCGACTGCCCGGCCGCTGCCCGCAGCAGCGCCTTGCGCCGCTCGGCGGCCGGCAGCTGCCCGGTGATGAGGGTGGGGATGAGCTCGGCCGCGAGCTCGGGGCCGAGCATGCGGACGATGGAGCGCAGGTGCTGGGCGGCGAGCACCTCGGTCGGCGCCAGCAGGGCCGCCTGCCCGCCCGAGTCCGCGACCGCGAGCATGGCGCGCAGCGCCACGAGCGTCTTTCCCGAGCCGACCTCTCCCTGCACGAGCCGGTTCATCGGCGCGGCGCGGTCGAGGTCGGCGGCGATCTCGCGCCCGACCTCGTGCTGGTCGTCGGTGAGCGGGAACGGCAGCGAGGCGTCGAAGCGGTCGAGCAGCCCGCCGGGCGACGCGCGCCGGGCGATCGCGGCGTGCGAGCGCAGCTCGGCGCGACGGTGCAGCAGCGCCGTCTGCAGCACGAACGCCTCGGTGAAGCGCAGGGTGCGCCTGGCCGCCTTCCAGTCGCCCTCGGTCGACGGCCGGTGGATGCCCTCGAGCGCCCGCCGATGCGTCTCGAGCCCCCGGCCGCTGCGCACCGGGTCGGGCAGCGGGTCGTCGACGGGCCCCAGGCCGTCGAGCACGAGCGCGATCGAGGCGGCGATCTGCCAGCTGGCGATGCTCGAGGTCGCCGGGTAGATCGGGATCGGCGCCTGCGCCCAGAGCACGGCCTCGGCCTCGCCGACCGCGCGCGGCGTCTCGTCGTCGAAGAGCTCGTAGTCGGGGTGGGCGAGCTGCCGCGCGCCGCGGTACGAGCCGACCTTGCCGGCGAAGATGCCGCGGCGGCCCGGGCGCAGCTCGTTCTGCCGCCACTTCTGGTTGAAGAAGGTGAGGGTCAGCACCCCCTTGCCGTCGGAGATCTTGGCCTCGACGATCGAGCCGCGGCGCTGGCGCATGCTGCGCTCGGCGACCTCGAGCACCTCGGCGACGATCGTGACGTTCTCGTCGAGCGGCAGCGAGTCGAGCGCGGTGAGCTCGCCGCGCATCGCGTAGCGCCGCGGGTAGTGCGAGAGGAACTCGCCGACCGTGCGGTGCCCGAAGGCGCGCTCGATCGCCTGCGCGGTGCGCGCGCCGAGCGCCGTGGACAGGCGGGTGTCGAGCGTGAATCCGCCGGCGACCGCCTCGGGCCCCGTCATGCTTCGACCGTCATGCCTCGATCGTAGGCCGAGCCCCCGTCAGCGCCTCGATCTCGGCCGTGACGTAGGGGTCGTCGGCCCGCTGCGCCTCGAGGCCGCGCTGGATCTCGAGCGCCTCGTCGGTGCGGCCGAGGGTGCGCAGGGCCCGGCCCATCGACCAGCGGGCGACGCGGAGCTGCTCGCTCGTGCCGTACCGTTCGGCCGCGTCGGCGGCGAGCGTGAAGTGGTGCAGCGCCGCGACCGCATCGTCGCCGTCGTGCTTCGTCCAGCCGAGGTTGTTGTGCAGCGCGACGCCCCAGCGGAGCACCCGTGGGTCGGTGGCGCCGTCGAGCACGTCGAAGCCCTCGGTCGCCCACTCCTCCTCGTGGCCGGCGTCGTGCAGCGCCAG
This sequence comes from Agromyces sp., assembly GCA_039812245.1. Lineage (GTDB taxonomy): Bacteria > Actinomycetota > Actinomycetes > Actinomycetales > Microbacteriaceae > Agromyces. The sequence goes on from JBDIAF010000137.1 coordinate 5,227, forward strand.
CAGGTGCAGCGCGTCGAGCACGAGGAACGCCGAGCCGGCGGCGGCGGCCTCGCGGACCGCGCGGGTGAGCTCGGGGAGCGCCTCGTCGAGCGCCCCGGCCGCGGCGTGCAGCCGGCCGCGCTCG
>JBDIAF010000138.1:0-5298 GCA_039812245.1 Agromyces sp.
CACCCACCGGGCGTCGATGCCGGCGAGACGGTCGAGCGACGCGAGGGCCTCGGCGGGGTCGTCCGTGAACGGCGCCGGCGCCGGCCCCTGCGCGCCCGTGAGCACGTGGCCCGTGGTGAGCGCGTCGCCGACGAAGACGGCGTCGACCGCCGGCACGTGCACGGCGACGCTGCCGGGGGAGTGGCCGGGCATGCCGATGAGGTGCGGCCTGCCGGGCAGCTCGAGCACGGCGCCGGCCTCGACCGGGACGACCTCGCGCACCGGCTCCGGCTTGAGCCCGCCGCGCCGGGCGGCGTACCAGAGGAACCGCGAGGTCGGCCCGAGTCGCACCCGGCCCCAGCCGGGGGACGTCTTCTCCTCGCCGCGGGCGCGTGCGGCGTCGGCGGCGTGCACGAACACGGGAACGCCGTGCTCGCGCCGGAGGCGTTCGGCGAAGCCGATGTGGTCGCTGTCGCCGTGGGTCAGCACGACGCCGCGGATCTCGTCGAGGCCCCGCCCGAGGGCCTCGAGCTCGGCGAGGAGCTCGGGCCACTGGCCGGGGATGCCGGCGTCGATGAGCGTGATGCCGTCGTCGTCGACGACGAGGTAGCAGGCGACGAGGTCGGAGCCGATGCGGTGCAGGCCGGGGCGGAGTTCCATGATGGCTACGATATGTAGCTATGATGGCTACTGTCAATAGCCGATGCGCGATTCGCGCGACCGAATGAGGAGCCCGCCATGCCGACGCCCGAGCGCACGAGCCTGCCGCAGATCGTCGCCGCCGCGACCGCGATCCTCGAACGCGACGGCGCCGACGCGCTGACCATGCAGTCCGTCGCCGCCGCCGTCGGCGTGCGCGCTCCCTCGCTGTACAAGCGGGTGCGCAGCCGCGACGCGCTGCTCGCGCTCGTCGCCGAGGGGGTCGCGCGGGATCTCGGCTCGGCGCTCGACGGCGCGTCCGCCGGCGCCGCGTCCGGGCGCACGCGCGTCCTCGCGTTCGCGAACGCCGTTCGCGCCTTCGCGAAGGCGCGTCCCGAGGCGTACTCGCTGCTCTTCGCGCGGCTGCCGGAGCCGGCCCGGCCCCACCCGGCGGTGCTCGAGGGTTCCGTCGCCGTGGTCATGCGAGTCGCCGGCGAGGCCGTCGGCCCCGAACGAGCGCTCGACGCCGCACGGCTGCTCACCGCCTGGGTGCACGGCTTCGTCAGCATGGAGCTCGCCGACCGCTTCCGCATGGGCGACGAGCTCGACCGGGCCTTCGGGTTCGGCGCGGCGCGCCTGGCCGACGCCCTCGGGCTCGACTGATCGGGCTGGGCCCGCCGGCGTTGCGTTCGAGGCCGTGCGTCACTAGCATCATTTCAGTTAGTCACGGTTAACCGAGTGGAGCCGTGGGGCGACGTCACCGATGGAGGGGCGGCATGGGCGCACTGCGCACGGCAATCGACGAGGCATCCGACCGCGCTGCCGCCAACCGCGAGGCGCACGCCGCGCTCGCCGACGAGCTGCGCGCCAAGCTCGCCCGGGCGGCGCTCGGCGGGCCGGAGGCGTCCCGAGAGCGCCACACCGCACGCGGCAAGCTGCTGCCGCGCGACCGGGTCGCGCGGCTCCTGGACGAGGGCAGCCCGTTCCTCGAGCTCTCGCCGCTCGCCGCCGACGGCATGTACGGCGACGACTCGCCCGGGGCCGGCATCATCACCGGCGTCGGGCTCGTGCACGGGCGGCCCGTGGTCGTGGTCTGCAACGACGCGACCGTGAAGGGCGGCACGTACTACCCGATGACGGTGAAGAAGCACCTGCGTGCGCAGGAGGTCGCGCGGGAGCACCGGCTGCCCTGCGTCTACCTCGTCGACTCGGGCGGGGCGTTCCTGCCCATGCAGGACGAGGTGTTCCCCGACCGCGATCACTTCGGCCGCATCTTCTACAACCAGGCGCAGCTCTCGTCGATGCGGATCCCGCAGCTCGCCGCAGTGCTGGGCTCCTGCACCGCGGGCGGCGCCTACGTGCCGGCGATGAGCGACGAGACCGTCATCGTGCGCGAGCAGGGCACCATCTTCCTCGGCGGGCCGCCGCTCGTGAAGGCGGCGATCGGCGAGGTGGTCACGCCTGAAGAGCTCGGCGGCGGCGCCTTGCACGCCCGCACCTCGGGCGTCGTCGACCATCTCGCCGACGACGACGAGCACGCCCTCGAGCTCGTGCGCGACATGGTCGCCACGCTGCCGGCGCAGCCCGAGCGCGCCTGGCCCGTGCGCGAGCCGCGCGAGCCCGCCGTCGACCCCTCGGGCCTCACCGCGGCCGTGCCGGTCGACGTCCAGCAGCCCTACGACGTGCACGAGGTCATCGCGCGCCTCGTCGACGCGAGCGAATTCAGCGAGTTCAAGCCCGAGTACGGCGACACCCTCGTGACCGGGTTCGCCCACATCGACGGGCACCCGGTCGGCATCGTCGCGAACAACGGCGTGCTGTTCAGCGAGTCGGCCATGAAGGGCGCGCACTTCATCGAGCTCTGCGACCAGCGGGGCATCCCGCTCGTGTTCCTCCAGAACATCTCGGGCTTCATGGTCGGCCGCGACGCCGAGGCCGGCGGCATCGCGAAGCACGGCGCCAAGATGGTGACGGCGGTCGCGACGACCAGGGTGCCCAAGCTCACGGTCGTCATCGGCGGCTCGTTCGGCGCGGGCAACTACTCGATGTGCGGCCGCGCGTACTCGCCGCGCTTCCTCTGGATGTGGCCGAACGCCCGCATCTCGGTGATGGGCGGCGAGCAGGCCGCGTCGGTGCTCGCGACGGTCAAGCGCGACCAGTTGACCGCGCGAGGCGAGGACTGGCCGGACGCCTCCGAGCAGGCGTTCCGCGCCCCGATCCGCGAGCAGTACGAGAGCCAGGGCAGCCCCTACCACTCGACAGCCAGGCTCTGGGACGACGGCATCATCGAACCCGGCGACACCCGCACGGTGCTGGCCCTCGCCCTCGAGCTGGCGAGCCGCACGCCGCTGCCCGAGCCGCGCTTCGGGCTGTTCCGCATGTGAGCGGGCGGGGAGCGCTCCCCATCGACGCCGTTCGCGCGCGTTTGCTAGCCTCAACCCCCGGAAGGGGGAGTGGATGTCCGATTCAGCAGCAGACCGCATCGTCATCGACGATGACGTGCTCGCGCGCCAGGTGACGACCCTGAAGGGGGTGGCGACCCGCGTCGACGGGATCACCCGCCAGGCCGCGGCCTCGCTCGGAAGCACGTCGTTCGGTGCGCTGAACGCGTACCTGGTCGGTCCGATCAACCACTGGGCCGAGCGATCGGCCGAGTGCGTCGCGACCACGGGGGAGTTCACCAGGCGCATGGCCGACGGCGTGGCATCCGCCCGCACGATCTTCGCCGAGTTCGAGGAGCAGACCGTCGCGCTGCTGAAGCAGATCGACGGCGCGGCATGAGCCTCGCCGTCGCCGCCCCGATCCGCAGCGGGTCGTGGGCCGGGCAGGCTCCGCGCAACGGGCACGACTCCTGCGCCTCCATCCCCGGCATCGCCGGCTGGGCCCTCGAGTACGTGCAGCCGCTGCGCGAGTGGTGGGACGAACTGCTCGGCGACCCGGCGGAGGTCGCCTCCGCCGCCGCGCAGTGGGGCGACGTCGAGTCGGCGCTGCGCGAGGTCGCCGTCGACCTCGAACGCGCCGAGCGCGAGCTCGAGCCCCTCGAGGGTCGCACGATCCGGCTCCTCGAGCGACGCTACGGCGACCTCGTGCCGGTCGCGAACGACGCGGCGGAGTGGTCGGGCGCGGTGGCGGCCGCGGTGCGGCTCGCCTCGAGCGTGGTCACCGCGGTGCGCTCGTTCATCTGCGACTTCCTCACCCAGCTCGGGAACCTCGTCGACGCGCTCTTCGGCTTCTCGCTGAACCCGTTCGACAAGGTCGAAGAACTGCGCGAGCTCGTCGACGCGGCGGGCGAGCTCATCGAGTCGGGCGGCCGGCTGATCCAGCAGATGTTCGACGCCTTCGGGCGGCTCATCGAGCTGATCGGCGCCCTCGGTCCCGTCATCGACGAGGCGCTGACGACCCTGCGCGAGACGCTCGGGGAGATGCTGCCCGCGATCGGCCTCGCCCTGGGCGCCCCCTTCGGCCCCCTCGGCGCGCTGCTCGGCCTGACGCTCGGCGGCGCCGCAGGCGACCTGCTGATCGACAACGCCGACGTCGAGCGCTACGACATCGACGCACTGCGGGCTGCGCTCGCCGCGGATCCCGACAACGAGGACCTGCGCAAGAAGGTCGAGGCCTGGGAGGAGGCGCACGGGGTGGACTCGCTGGACAGCGTCGCCGACCTCGTCGCCGCGAACGGCACCACCGACGGAATGGGCGGCGCCGACTCCACCGCGATCGACATCAAGCTCGTCCGCGCGCCCGACGGCAGCGAGCACTGGGTCGTGTCGCTGCCGTCGACGCAGGAGTGGCTCGACACCGTCGGCACCGGCGCCATGAACGACCGCAACACCAACGTGGCGCTGATGCTCATGGACAACCCGGCGCTGAAGTCGCAGTACGAACGTGCGGTGATGCGGGCGATGGAGGAGGCGGGCATGGCCCCGGGCGATCCGGTCGTGTTCACCGGCTTCAGCCAGGGCGGCATCATGGCGGCGAACCTCGCGAGCGACCCGAACCTGCCGTACAAGCCCATCGGGGTCGTCACGAACGGTTCGCCGATCGACACCTTCGACGTCCCGCGCGACGTGCCCGTCATCTCGTTCCAGCACGCCTCCGACCCGGTCGCGAAGCTCGACCTCAACGACAACGGGTCGACCCCGCCGAACGTGCACCGGGTGGTCCTGCCCGACCCGGGCGGCGACTTCATGCCCACCGCGACCCACAACAACGGCAACTACGTGGATTCGATCAACCAGAACGCCTCGGGCATCTCCGAGGAGTACGCATGGATGGGGGGCGAGGTTGTCGACCACCAGGTCTTCAGCTCGACGCAGCGCTAGGCGGCGATCGACGGCGCCCGGGCGCCACCGCGGCGGGACCGGCGCCGCCGCACCCACGACACCCGATCGACCTCGACCTGCGCTCGCAGTGCGGCGCATGAGAAGGAGCACCAATGTCGACCACCGATGACGCGCTGGCCGGCGTCGAGGCCGCGCGGGCTCGCGTAGCGAGCCAGATCGCCGAGGCCCAGGCGCGCCGGGCGGGCATCCACGCCCTCGCCGACGAGATCCGCACGCTGAGCGCCACGGCGACGTCGACGCGCGGCGAGGTCCAGGTCACGGCGCTGCCGGGCGGCCGCGTCACCGCGATCACCTTCAGCGCGGCGGCCGAGGCGCTCGACGCGGCATCGCTGTCCGC
>JBDIAF010000139.1:0-5284 GCA_039812245.1 Agromyces sp.
GGCGGGCGCCGAGGCGCGGGCAAGGGCGGCAGGTCCGACGGTGCGGGCGGGGTCGCCGTGCCGGGCGCGTCGGCGCAGCGCCCGCTCGTCGAGGACTGGATCGAGCGGGCGAGCTTCCACGACGAGCAGCTCGTGTTCACCAGGGTCCGCCTCGACGAGGTCGAGGCGATCGACCTGGCGTTCGGGCGCTCGGCCGGTGCGGCGATCGCCGAGCGCTTCGCCGACGCCGTGCGCCGCTACAGCCCGCCGACGGCGGCCGTCGGGCTCGTCGCACCGGGTGAGCTGCTCGTGGTCGCGCCGTTCGCCCGCATCGCCGACGCGCGCCGGGCCGCCGCGGCCGTGCAGGCCGGACTCGGCGAGCAACTGGTCTCGGAGGCGGAGGGCATCAGGCTGTCGTCGAGCATCGGCCTCGCCGGAACGGATGCGATCGGGTACGACTACGCCCGCCTGCTCGACGCCTCGGGTGCGGCCCTCGAGCGCGCCCGTGCGAACGGCGGCGACGCCATCGCCGAGTGAGCCTCGACGATCGCGGTCGATCTTGAGCGGATCTTGAGGTTCCGCCGCGCCGCCGTGGAGCCGAGGTCGCGGTCGGCCGGGCAGACTCGACGTAGTCGGTGCGGGGACGCTGCACCGGATGCACCGAAGGAGGCAGGAACCGCGGATCCGCACTCGCCCGCCCGCGACCCGTACCCGGGGTCGGCGGCGAGCAGCCGGAACACCCCGACCGCGGTACCGGAGCGTCGGCACACCCGAAGTCGACACCGGAGCCTGCGCCCTTCATCCCCGGGTGCATCACGAGAGCGCGTCCCCGCAGACCGGCGAAGGAGGCCTACGTCGCCGCCGTCAGGCGGTAGCCGACGCCGCGGACCGTCTCGATCCACACCGGGCTCGTCGCGCTCTCGCCGAGCTTGCGCCGCACGTTCGCGAGGTGCACCTCGACCGCGCGGCGATCGGCGTCGCTGACGTAGTCGGAGGCGTGGTACTGGTCGCCGCGCATCGCGAGCGCCAGCTCCGACTTGCTGCGCACCCGCCGTCCGCCCGCCATCAGCTCGTGCAGTAGCTCGAACTCGCTGCGCGTGAGCTCGAGCTCGACCCCCTCGAGCGTCGCCAGGTGCATCTCGGGATGGAGGCGCAGCCCGCGGTGCTCGAGCCAGCCGCCCTCGCCGTCGGGCCGGCGAACGTCGCCGGGCGTCTCGCGCGCCTCGGCCCTCGGGGCGCCGTTCGCCGCCGATCGGGCGTCGTCGACGGCGGCAGGACCCGCGGCGGACGTTGCGTCGTCGAGCCTCGGCTCCCGGTGGTCGCGGACGACGGCGTCGCCGACGGTCGCGGCAGCCGAGGCATCCGACGTGCGTTCGCGTTCGCGCTCGAGTCGCCGCACGACCGCGTCGATGCGCGCGCGCAGCTCGCGCGGCCGGAAGGGCTTGGCCAGGTAGTCGTCGGCGCCCGACTGCAGCCCGGTGAGCGTGTCGGCCTCGTCGCCGAGCGCGGTCAGCATGATGAGGTGCGTGTCGCTGAAGGCGCGGATGCGCCGGGCCGCCTCGAAGCCGTCGATGCCCGGCATGCTGACGTCGAGGGTCGTGACGAGGGGCGAGACGCGGCGCACGAGCTCGACCCCGTCGAGGCCGTTGGCGGCGGCATGCGCCTCGAACCCGCCCTGCTCGAGCAGCTCGGTGAGGAGCGCGCGGATGTCGGGGTCGTCCTCGATGATCACCGCGATGCGCTCGAGCTGCGTCCGGCTGCCCGTCATGATCCCCCTGTGCATCCGGGGGCGCTGTGCACGACGGTGACAGGCCCCGTACCCGTGGCGACCATCCGCGTCCCCCGCGATCGCCGAGGCCAGCCTATCGGGCGATCGCGGAGACGGCGGGCGTCAGGGCTGCGGCACCGCCGCGACGACGTCGATCTCGACGAGGATGTCCGCGAGCCGCGACCCGACGGTGGTGCGCACGGGGTAGGGCTCGGCGAAGAACTCGGCGTAGGCGTCGTTGTACTCGGCGAAGTCGGCGAGGTCCTCGAGGTGCGCGGTGACCTTCACGACGTCGTCGAACGTCAGGCCGTACTCGGCGAGCACGGCGCCGATGTTGCGCAGCACCTGGCGGGTCTGCTCCTTCACCCCGCCCTCGACGACCAGGCCGGTGGCCGGGTCCTGCGGGCCGAAGCCCGCGGTGTAGAGGAAGCCGTTGGCGACGACCCCGTGGCTGTATGGGCCGGCCGGCTTGGGGGCGTTCGAGAGGGTGACGGCGGTCTTGGGCATCGGTTCTCCTGTTCGGTGGTGGGTCGGGGTTCGTGGCTCAGCCGAGCCCGGCCGCGATCTCGGCGGCCGTCGCCCGCAGCTCGGGCAGCAGGGCGCGCAGTCGGTCGAGGTCCGCGACCATGCGGATCGCCGTGACCGAGACCGCCCCAACGACGCCCATGCTGGTGACGATGGGGACCGCGAGGCAGTTCACGAAGGGCTCGAACTCGCGGTCGTCGGTGGCGTAGCCGCGCGCGGCGACCTGCTCGAGCTCGAGGTCCAGGCGGGCGCGCGAGGTGATGGTGTGCTCGGTGAACGGCGCCCAGTCGACGTCGGCGAGCACCCCGTCGCGCCCGGCCGGGTCGAGGTTCGCGAGGATCGCCTTGCCGACCGCCGAGCAGTACGGGATCACGGCCTTGCCGATGCGCGAGTACATGCGCACCCCCGCGGCGTCCTCGACCTTGTCGACGTAGACGATCGAGCGGTCCATGAGCGCGGCCAGGTGCACGGTGTTGCCCGTGCGCCGGTGCAGGCGCCGGACGTGCTCGGAGCCCGCTTCGCGGAGGTCGAGCGAGTCGAAGGCCTCGCGCGAGAGGGCGGCGAGCCGCGGCCCGAGCGCGTACCGGCCCGAACCGCGCCGGCGCACCCAGCCCACCTGCTCGAGCGACTGCAGCTCGCGGAACATCGTCGAGCGGTGCAGCCCGAACTCCTCCGCCAGCTCGGCGACCGTGCGCGGGTCGGCCGCGACCGCATCGATGATGCGGGCGGCGCGTTCGACGCTCTGCGACATCAGCGGCCTCCGATCGCGCGCTCGCGCGGTCGCGCGTCGAGACCGCGAGCGCCAGAGCGACGGATGCCCCGGCCCGGCGTCGCCCCCGTGAGCGCGCCTCCGGCGAGCACCGGAACGCCCGCGACGAGCACGTCGTCGATGCCCTCGGCGAGTTCGAGCGGCGCCTCGTAGCTCGCGCGCGCCCGCACCGCGGCCGGGTCGACGAGCACGAGGTCGGCCATCGCGCCCTCGGCGACCGCGCCGCGCTCGCCGAGTCCGAAGCGCCGCACCGCCCTGGTCGAGCAGAAGGCCGCTGCGCCGGCCGGGTCGAACGTGCCCCGGCGCAGCATGAACTCCTCGAGGTAGCGCGCGAACGAGGCGCGCGCCCGGGGGTGCGGGTGGCGGCCGACGAAGATGCCGTCGGAACCGCCCATCGCCGCGGGGTGCGCGAGGATGCGCGCCAGCTCTGCGTCGCCGCGCTCGCCACGGACGGCCATCACGGCGTTCGCCTCCATGCGGCAGGCGATCAGCAGGTCGAGGGCGAACTCGGCGGGCGTGCGCCCCGAGCGGGCGGATGCCTCGGCGACCGTCAGCCCGTGCGCCCAGTCGTACTCGGGGGCCGCGAGGTGCGCGAGGGTGAGCATCGCGGGCCAGTCCGGGCCGAGGCTCGGGTAGTCGACGATCGAGGGGAACCAGTCCTCGAGCAGCCGCTCCCGCTGCGCCGGGTCGGAGAGCACGGCGAGCGCCTCGTCGACGGGCAGCACCGAGATGCGGGGCGGCAGCAGCGGCATGCCGAGCAGGCTGCAGCCGCGGCCGTAGGGGTAGGCGTCGAAGCTCGCGTCGATGCCGTCCTGCGCGAGCCCGTCGAGCAGGCCCAGCACGATCTCGGGCTCGGCGTGGAAGTGCGAGACGTGGATCGGCGCCGCCGTCGCGCGCGAGATCTCGGCGAGCTCGGCGATTCCGCCGGCGGACCCCGACTCGTACCCGCCGCGCATGTGCGCGACGAACACGCCGTTCGCGGCGGCGAGCGGCGCCGCGAGCGCCGCGAGCTCGGCCGTCGAGGCGAACAGCCCGGGAACGTAGTCGAGTCCGGTCGACAGGCCGACCGCCCCGGCCTCGAGGCCCGCAGCCACGTGCGAGGTCATCGCCGCGAGCTCGCCGGGTCCGGGGGCATCCGCCGAGCGACCGCACACCTCGAAGCGCACCGTCCCGGCCGGCACCAGGGTCGCGGCGTTGAGCGGCGTCGTGCCGTCGTACGCCGTCAGCAGCTCGTGCACGCCACCGCCCGCGTACCCCGGCTGCGGGCCGTCGATCGCCGCGAAGTACCCGGCGGCGTAGGCGCCGTCGCCGGGCGCCGGACCCACGCCGTCCTGCCCGGTGATGACCGTCGTGATGCCCTGGCGCAGCAGCGCGAGCTGGGTGCTCAGTTCGAACAGCGCGCCGCCCGCGTGCGAGTGCGCGTCGACGAAGCCGGGCAGCAGCAGGCGCCCGCCGCCCTCGACGAGCCGCTCGCCGCCCTCGGCGTCGAGCTCGCCGCGGGCGCCGATCACCGCGATGCGGTCGCCGGCGATGAGGACGTCCGCGACCTCCCCTGCGCGCCCGTCGTTCGCGAGCTCGACCTCGCGGATCAGCGTGCGCATCAGAACACCGTGCGCACGAGGTCGACGACGCGGTCGGAGTCGGCGCGCTCGACCACGGGGATGACGCGCCACTTGTCGAACGCCGTGCACGGGTGCGAGAGGCCGAGCTCGACGACCTCGCCGATCGAGACCGGCAGGGCTGTGCCCGGCGCCGCGCGCAGGTAGGCGTGCTGGTCGTTGAGCGCCGTGATGCGTGCGCCGTCGAGGCCGAGCGGCACCGGCAGCCCCTCGTCGAAGGGGAGGTCGCGCTTGCCGCCGTCGAGCAGCGCGAGGCCCGGCTCGGGGTGCGACACGACGCGCGCGAGCGCCCGCATGGCGGGCACCAGCAGCCCGGCTGCCTCGTCGGAGGCTGCGGCGGCGCCGGTCGACGGGCGTCGCGCCGAGGCGTCCAGCGGTGAGATGCCGCGGTAGAAGCCGTGGTCGTGCAGCAGCGAGGCGCCCGAGCGCACGATCCAGCGGGTGCGCGTCGGCGTCGGCGACGCCGCCTCGGCGCGGGCGGCGGGGGCGAAGGCCTCGTCGACGAGGTCGAGGTACGCGCTGCCGCCCGCGGTGACGACGAGCGCGCCCTCGGCGCGTGCGCACACGGCCGCGTGCAGCTCGAGCATCGCCGCCAGGTACTCGCGGACGGCCTCGAGCGCTGCG
>JBDIAF010000140.1:0-5271 GCA_039812245.1 Agromyces sp.
CTACCGACCCGACGGCACCCGCACCCAGCCCGCTCCAGCAGAGGCCGTGGCCGAGTTCGCCCCCGAGCTCACCGGGCAGGTGCTCGACACCACCCGCGATCCCGCCGTCACGCTGGCCTCGCTGCCCGACGCCGACGCCCTGCCGAGTGCAGCCCGAGGCGACGGCGCCGACGCCGGCCTCCGCTGGCACCTCGGGCTGCTGCCGCTCGTTCGCTTCGCCGCCATCGTGCCGGCCGTCCGGGCCGCCGGGGCGCGGTACGTGCAGGCCGACTGCCCGCAGCGCTCCGAGCTCGCGCGCGAGGGCGACGAAGTGCTGCGCGAGCATCTGCGCCACCTCGACGTCTTCCTGCCGAGCACCTCCGACACCGACGTGTTCGCCCCCGGGGTCGACCACGCCGTCCTCGTCGAGCGCTTCCACGACTACGGCGCGCCCGTCGTGGTGCTGAAGCGCGGCGAGCACGGCGCCCTCGTCTCCGACGCGCGGAGCCGCCGGCAGTGGTCCGTCCCCGCCTTCCCGGCGACCTCCGACGATGCGACCGGCGCGGGCGACGTCTTCTGCGGCGCGTTCGCGCACGCGCTCACGACGAGCGGCGACCTCGTGGCGGCGGCCGTCGAGGCATCCGTCTGCGCGTCGTACGCGCTCGAGGCGTCGAGCCCGCTCGACCTCGGCGCCCCCGACCACACCCGGCGCGCGGCACGTCGCGCGCACATCCAGAGCGGAGTACGCGAACTATGAGAAGACGCACCATCGGGCTCATCGGCAACGCCTCGCGGCCCGGCGCACCGCTGCCCGAGTCGCTGCTCGACCGGGCCCGCGAGGTCGGCCGCCTGGTCGCCGAGGCGGGCGCGGTGCTGCTGAACGGCGGCACCGGCGGCACCATGGAGGCCTCGGCCGAGGGCGCGCACCTCGCGGGCGGGCTGACCGTGGGCTTCCTGCCCCACGCGGACGCCTCGACGGCGAACCCGTACATCGACATCGCCCTGCCCACCGGCATGGGCACGATGCGGAACGTCCTCACCGCGCGCTGCGCCGACGCGCTGATCATGCTCGGCGGCGGCGTCGGCACGCTCAACGAGCTCACCATCGCGTACGACGTCGGCACCCCCACCGTGGTGCTGCGCGGCACGGGCGGCTGGGCCGACCGCATCTCGGCGACGCTCATCGAGGGGCGCTGGCTCGACGAGCGGCGCACCGCCGAGCTCGCCTTCGCCGACACGCCCGAGGAGGCCGTCGCCTTCGCCCTCGCCGCCGTCGATGCGCCGCGACGCACCGGCGGGCTGCAGGCCTTCGCGGGCGCGGCCGGCGACTGAGCCGCGGCCCCGCGGAGGCGGGCGCAGACGACGGATGCCCCGTGCCGAACGAATCGGCACGGGGCATCCGTGTGTTCAGGTGACGCGCGTCACCTCAAGCTGGTGACGGTCGCACGCTCAGGCGCACTGCCCTCCGAAGAGGGCGGTGATCACTTGAGGGTGACGGTCGCACGCTCAGGCGCACTGCCCTCCGAAGAGGGCGGTGATCACTTGAGGGTGACGGTCGCGCCGGCCTCCTCGAGGGCGGCCTTGGCCTTCTCGGCGGTCTCCTTGTTCGCGCCCTCGAGCACGGCCTTGGGGGCGCCGTCGACGACACCCTTCGCCTCGCCGAGGCCGAGCGAGGTGAGCTCGCGGACGACCTTGATGACCTGGATCTTCTTGTCACCGGCGGCCTCGAGGATGACGTCGAAGGAGTCCTTCTCCTCAGCCTCTTCAGCAGCGCCAGCGCCGCCCGCGGCGCCGGCAACGGCGACGGGAGCAGCAGCGGTGACCTCGAACTTCTCCTCGAACGCCTTCACGAACTCGCTGAGCTCGACAAGCGTGAGGCCCGCGAACTGCTCGAGCAGCTCTTCGGTGGTGAGCTTCGCCATGATGTTTCTCCTAATAGATGGGGGTGTAACGAGATCGTCGTCGGACGCTTACGCGGCCTCGGCGGTCTCGAGCTTTTCGCGAAGCGCGTCGATGGTGGCGGCAGCCTTGCCCATCGTCGCCTTCATCATGCCCGCAGCCTTCGCCAGCAGAACCTCACGGCTCTCGAGCGAGGCGTACTTGTTGACCTCGTCGGCGTCGAGGGTCTTGCCCTCGAAGACGCCGCCCTTGATCACAAGATTCGGGTTCGCCTTGGCGAAGTCACGCACGGCCTTGGCGGTGGCGACGAAGTCGCCGTGCACGAAGGCGACGGCGGACGGACCGGTGAGGTTCTCGTCCAGCGTCGTGATGCCGGCCTTGTTGGCGGCGATCTTGGTCAGCGTGTTCTTCACCACGGCGTAGCTCGCGTCCTGACGGATGCTGTTGCGCAGCTGCTTGAGCTGGGCAACCGTCAGGCCGCGGTATTCGGTCAGCAGAACGGCGGCCGAGCTCTCGAACAGGTTCGTGAGTTCGGCAACCGAGGCTTCCTTGTTCGCCATGGCCACTCCTTGTGAATTCATCGCGCATCGCGGAGGCGATGCACGGCCTGGGAGCGCTGGAGCAAAGAAAAAAGCTCCGGCGCAGTTGCGCGGAGCTCGGCCCGATCTCTCGGAAAGTCTTCGTCACACCTGCGCGGGCCCTTGCTTTCGCAAGACTTCGGTCGGCGAGCCTCTCGGCACGCACGACGACCAGCGGTCTTCGGCTCCCGAAAGCGTACCCGAACCCGAGGCATCCGCAAAATCGGGCCGGATGACCGCGCGGGAATGGTTGACTCACGTCGATAGTTGCTAATTCCAACGAATCTGATATCGTTGACCCACATCAACTTTTAGAGGACGCACCACTGTGACTTCATCCACCACCGTCTCGACCGAGACCCCCCGATCCGCCCGCGAGGTGTTCACCGCGCTCTCGGGCCTGATCATGGGCATGTTCGTCGCCGTGCTCTCGGGCACCGTCGTCTCGACCTCCATGCCCGTGATCATCGCCGACCTCGGCGGCGACCAGTCGGCCTACACCTGGGTCATCACCGCGAGCCTGCTCGCGACCGCGGTCTCCACCCCGATCTGGGGCAAGCTCGCCGACCTCGTCGACCGCAAGATGCTGCTGCAGATCGCGCTCGCGCTCTTCGTCGTGGGCACGGTCATCGCCGGCTTCTCGCAGGACACCGGCATGCTCATCGCCGTCCGCGTCGTGCAGGGCCTCGGCGCCGGCGGCCTCATGTCGCTCGTCATGATCGCCGTCGCCCTCATCATCTCGCCGCGCGAGCGCGGCAAGTACATGGGCGTCGTCGGCGGCATCATGGCCCTCGCCACGATCGGCGGCCCGCTGCTCGGCGGCGTCATCACCGACGCCTTCGGCTGGCGCGGCAACTTCTTCATCGGCGTGCCCTTCGCCGTCGCCGCGATCATCATGATCCAGCGCACGCTGCACCTGCCGAAGCCCGATCGCGAGCGCGTGAACATCGACTACCTCGGCGCGATCCTGCTCACCATCGGCGTCTCGCTGCTGCTGATCTGGGTGTCGATGGGCGGCAGCCAGTTCGAGTGGGACTCGGTCACGAGCTTCGTGCTCGTCGGCGTCGCCGCGGCCGCGCTCGTCGGCTTCGTCGTCACCGAGTTCCTCGTCGAGGAGCCGATCGTGCCGATGACCCTGTTCGCGAACCGCACCTTCACCCTCTCGGTGATCGCGTCGATCTCGATCGGCGTCGCGATGTTCGCCACGAGCGTCTTCCTCGCGCAGTACTTCCAGCTCGCCCGCGGCGCGACCCCGACCGAGTCGGGCCTCATGACCATCCCGATGATCGTCGGCCAGATGGGGGCCTCGATCGGCATCGGCGCACTCGTCAGCCGGTTCGGCAAGTGGAAGGGCTGGATGCTGCTGGGCTCGGTGCTCGTCATCGCGGGCGTCAGCCTGATGGCCACGCTGCGCTACGACACCGACTTCGTGTTCGTCTCGATCTACATGGTCGTGCTCGGCGCGGGCCTCGGCATGGTGATGCAGAACCTCACGCTCATCGTGCAGAACGACACCCCCGCCTCGCAGCTCGGCGCCGCGAGCTCGAGCGTGAACTTCTTCCGCTCGATCGCCGGCACCGTCGGCGTGACGATCATGGGCTCGGTGCTCGCCACCCAGGTCACGGCCCACATCACCGACGGCCTGTCGAAGTTCACCCCCACGAGCCCCGACGAGATCACCGCGCTCAAGGGCCTGGCGGGCGGCGGCGTGCCGAAGGTCTCCGAGCTGCCCGACTCGATCCGCGTGATCGTCGAGGGCGCCTACGGCCACGGCATCGCCGACGTGTTCATCATCGCGATCCCCCTCGCCGTGCTGAGCCTCATCGCGATCGCGTTCCTGCCGAACAAGCGCCTGTCGACGAAGAACGCCGCGCAGACGCTCGCCGAGGAGGCCGAGCAGGTCGCGATCGACCTGGCCGAGGCCGAGATCGGCGCGCCCGTCACCTCGTCGACGCAGGTCGTCGACGAGTCGGCCGAGGTCGTGCGCAAGTAGCATGAGCGTCATGACCGACCCCTCGATCGAGCAGGCGATCGCCCACGTCGAAGACCAGCTCTCCGTCGTGTTCGGCCGCGCCCGTGCGACGTGGAAGGAGGCGGCGCAGCAGATCCATCCCGAGTTGAACCCGGCCGGGTACAAGCTGCTGTCGACCGTCGTCCGCCTGGGGTCGACGAACGCGCACGTGCTCGCCGAGCTGTTCGACATGGACAAGAGCGTGGTCAGCCGTCAGGTGCGGATGCTGGAGGAGGTCGGCCTCGTCGAGAGCCGGCCCGACGAGCGCGACGGCCGGGTGCGGGTGCTCGTGCCCACCGAGCTCGCCGTCGAGCGGGTCACCGCCGTGCGGGCGCGCAACCAGTCGCGCCTGCACGCGGTGCTGCGCGAGCGCACCGCCGACGAGCTCGAGCTCTTCGCCGAGATGCTCGGCGTGCTCTCGCAGGCCTGAGCGCCGCGGCGCCCCGCGCCGCCGGTCGAGTAGCGAAGCGTATCGAGGCCTCGCACGGGGTCTCGATACGCCGCCTCCTCCGTCGGCCGCTACTCGACCGACGGAGCCTCGACGGCCGCGAGCGGCAGCTCGACGGTGAACGCCGTGCGGCCCGGCTCGGATTCGACCGAGACCGTGCCGTGGTGCGCCTCGACCACGGCGCGCACGATGGCGAGGCCGAGGCCCGTCGCGCCGGCCCGGCGCGAGCGCGAGGCGTCGCCGCGGGCGAAGCGCTCGAAGAGCCGCTCGCGCACCCCGTCATCGATGCCCGGGCCGTCGTCGACGACGGTGATGCGAACGGTGCCCGCGCCCGCAGCCGCGCTGCCGGTCGTCGA
>JBDIAF010000141.1:0-5232 GCA_039812245.1 Agromyces sp.
GGCTCGACCGGCTTCGTCACCCGCGTCTGGGACGTCTCGCGCGACGCGTGGGTCGAGCCGAAGTGGATCACGGGCCCGGACGACGCGGTGCTCGTGCTCGACGGGCGGTTCGCGCTGCGCGGCCGCTTGCGCCCCCTCTGGGATTTCACGGTCGCGATCGACGGTGACCCCGTCGACCCGGCGGACCGCATCGCGTACGCCGCCTGCGACCCCCGCGAGGTGGCCGACGCGGTGGTGCGAGTGGGTCCGAGCTGAGCCTCTCGGAGCCGCGCGAGGCGAATTCGGGGACAAAACAGGAAGAAAGTCCCCGAAAATGAGGACAACGCACGTGTTTCCCGACATACTAGGGAGCACTGCCTGCCCCTCTGGCATCAGCGGACCCGAACGCACCACCCGAAACACTCTTCAACGCACCCGTCGCGCCCGAAGCCGACGCGTGCGCTGAACGGCGCTCTCGCGCGCCCACCTCCGGTCCGATCGATGCCTCGGATCGATGGAGAGCCTTACCCGATGACACGCACCGGTGCGCCTGCGGCGCGTCCTGCAACAGAAGAAACCCGACCGGTTCGGCGCGGCCTGCGCCGAACGCTGGCGGCACTCGCGACGCTCGCGCTCGGAGCGGGTCTCGCGGTCGTCGGCGCCGCCGCACCCGCGAGTGCGCACACCGGCGACCTGCACGCGAACGCGGTCTGCAACGCTGAAACGGGCGAGTACGACGTGACCTACACGCTCACCCTCGCGAACGTGCCGAAGGGCTACGAGGGCGGGACGCGTTGGCGCGTCGGCGGCGCGAAGTTCGAGAAGACGCCGACCAGCGCCGCCGGGATGGACCGCGGGCCGATCTCGTCGAGCGGCAACACGACCATCACGCTCGGCACCGTGAGCCTGCCCGGCGACACCAAGGGCGCCGGGCCGTGGGTCTACGCGTTCACGCGCTGGACTCCGGACGCCTACGGCTATGGATCCGACGGTCGCGTCGAGGGCCTGAAGGGCGACTGCGGTGATGGCGACGGGAAGAAGCTCACCATCTGCCACGCGACGGAGTCCGACGAGAAGAACCCGTACAACCGCATCACGATCCCATACCAGGCCGTCCTCAACACGCATTACGGCAAGCACCAGTGGGGCGAGGACATCATCCCGGAGTTCACCTACCAAGGGAAGACCTATCCCGCCCGGGGCGACGTTTCCCTGCTGCAGTACGAGGACTGCCAGAAGCCGTTCGACTGGAATTGGGAGTACGCGGCTCCCACGTGCGAGGCGCTCACGGTCGTCTACCCCGGGAACATCCCCGCCGGTCAAGCCAATGACGTGAACATCCGCATCGTCGCCGACGGCAAGACCATCACGCTGAACTTCCACAACAACGACGGCACCTGGTCGGGCACGAAGCTCTTCCGCTACGCGGATCACCCGGACTGGCCCGCACCCAACACGTGGACCGTGCAGTGGGTGCAGGTCGGCGGCACGAACTACCACTGGACCGGCAGCGTCAGCTGCGGCGAAGAGAAGCAGATCCCCATCCCCGCCCAGCCCGAGAAGCAGGACCTCTGCGGCATCGGATCCGACCGAGTGCTCGACCCCGCCGTGAGCGAAGGGGTCATCTGGTCGATCTCGCCCGTCGTCGAGGGCGCGGCGACCGCGACTGCGACCGCGAAGCCCGGCTACGTCTTCGTCGGCGGCGACAAGATCGCGCGCTGGGACTTCACCTTCACGAACGAGCCGTGCGAGACGAAGATCGAGACGCCAGTGGCGCCGAAGGTCATCGACCAGTGCGGTGTCGACGGCGACTCGGTCGTGCAGCCCGAGCCGACGACCGGCGTGCGCTGGGAGATCAGCGCCATCGTCGACGGCCACGCGACCGCCACAGCGTACGCCGAGTCCGGCTACACGTTCGCGGACGGGGCGAAGCAGGTCAGCTACCCGCTCTCGTTCGACACCACGCCGTGCCCGCCTGAAAAGCTCGCCATCGCGGCCGCTCCGACCGCGGTCGACCAGTGCGGCACGGAAGGCGACCGGGTCGTCATCACCGAGCAGCCGAACGTCACCTGGTCGCAGCAGGGCGCACCGGCGTCGGGCACCGTCGTCGTGACGGCGACGGCGGCCGAAGGCTACGTCTTCAGCGCCGATGGCGACTTCCCCGGCGGCCCCGAGCGTAGCTTCGAGCTTCACTTCGACACGGAGCCGTGCCCGACCGTCGTGGAACGGCCCGTTGCGCCGAAGATCGTCGACCTCTGCGGCACCGACCGCGATGAGATCGTGACGCCCGAGCCGGTGACCGGCGTGCGCTGGGAGATCGGTGAGATCGTCGACGGGTCTGCAACCGTCACGGCGTACGCCGAGCAGGGGTTCGCTTTCGCCGATGGTGCGACGCAGATCGTCTTCCCGCTGGCGTTCGACCAGACCGAGTGCGAGACGCCGACGCTGTTCGGCTCGACGGCCGCAGCGGTCTGCGAGGCGAACACCCCGTGGATCGTGTTCGACGTGGTGCTGAACGACCCCGACGGAATCTCGACCGGGCACACCGCCTACCTCGTGCTGAGCGACGGCACCCACACCGAGAAGGTGGAACTCGGTCCGCTCGGTGAAGACGGCATGATCGAGGGCCGGGTGCTCTGGCCTGGTGCCGCGATCGACGAGGCCGGCAACCCCATCGCCTGGCCTGGCTGGAAGCAGCTGCCCAACGGCCGGTGGGTCGTCACCGACGAGAACTTCGGCTGGACTCACTCGCTCACTTCGGCAACCCTCGAGGTGAACCCCGAGCTGTCGATCGCCCTCGAGTACCCGCCGGCCGTCGTTGGCTGCGGCCCCGCCTCGAGCCCGGCCTCGAGCGGCGACCCGACGCCCATCGCTTCCGGCGAGGGCTCGGGGCTCGCGAGCACCGGCTTCGCCGGCGGCCCGCTGCTGTACGTGGCCGGTGGCCTCGTGCTGCTCGGCGCGGTGGTGCTGGCCGTCACGATCGTGGTGCGTCGCAAGCGCGCCTGATCGGATGACCGTTCGCGCGTGACGGCGTGATCGAAGAGGGGGTCCGGTTCGCCGGGCCCCCTCTTCGTGCCTGTTTCAGCCGGGGATGCCGGCGAGCAGCTCGACCTCGCCGAGCGCGCGGCCCTCGCGCTCGACGCGGTGCACGAGCTCGACCAGGGCACGGTTCACCGGTACCTCGATGCCGGCCGCTGCAGCCTCGCGCACGACTGCGCCGTTCAGGTGATCGATCTCGGTCGGCTGGCCCCGACGCAGGCTCTGCTGCGTGGAGCCGAGGTTCGGCACCCGGCCCATGCGCACGCCCATGAGCCAGGGCAGCACCTGGCCGATCGCGATCGGCAGCCGGGCGAACAGGCGCAGCCGTCGGTCGCCGAGCCCCTGCAGCGCGCCGAAACGCACGCCACGAGCGATGCCGACGCGCACCGTCTCGCGCATCGACCGGGCCACGACGAGGCGGGTGGGCCTTCGCCGCAGTACCTGCTGCACCGGCAGGCCGAGGATCGCGGGCACCGCGTTCACCATGTTGACCACGAGCTTCGACCACTGGGCGCCGCGGAAGTTGTCGACCGCGACGACCGGCACCGCGTCCGAGAGCAGCCGGGCGATCCGCCGACTCGCATCCTCGGCCGGGCCGTCACCGCGGCCGAGATAGCTCGTCGCCGTGGTCGTCACGCGCACGATGCCCGGCTCGGTGTAGTTCGCGGCGATGATCGAGAGCACGCCGAAGCACTCGGAACGCGGCAGCAGCCGAGCGGCCGTGTCGACGCCGTCGAGCCCGTTCTGCACGACCACGACCGGCACGCCGTCGACGAGGGCGGCATTGGCCTCGATCGCAGCGGCGGCATCCTGCGCCTTCGTGCAGACGAGCACGAGGTCCGGGCGACGCAGCAGGGCGGGGTTCGCCTCGACCGCCACGGATGCCTCGCCGTAGCCGCCGCTCAATCGGATGCCGCCGGCACGGATCGCCGCGAGCCCCTCGCCGCGCGCGGTCACCTCGATGTCGTGCCCGGCCCGGGCGAGCAGCGCCGCGAACGTGCCGCCGAGCGCCCCCGCGCCGATGATGCCGATCCTCACGCTCCCAGCGTAGGGGTGCCCGGCTGTTAGCCTTGTCGGCGTGAACAGCGGCATCCTCCTCGTCGACAAGCCGCAGGGGATCACCAGCCACGACGTCGTCGCGCGGATGCGCCGCCTCGCCGGCACCCGCAAGATCGGGCACGCCGGCACGCTCGACCCCATGGCGACCGGGCTGCTGCTGCTCGGCGTCGGCTCGTCGACCCGCCTGCTGCACCACCTCGTCGGCCTCGACAAGCAGTACCTCGCGACCGTGCGCCTCGGCTGGGGCACCACGAGCGACGACGCCGAGGGCGAGGCGCTCGAGGCGGCGCCCGCCGAGGCCGTCGCGGCGATCGGCGACGACGCGATCGCCGCCGGCATGGCCGCCCTGACCGGGGTCATCGATCAGGTGCCGAGCGCCGTGAGCGCCGTGAAGATCGACGGCAAGCGGGCCTACCAGCGGGTGCGCGAGGGCGAGGAGGTCGAGCTCCCCGCGCGAACGGTCACCGTCGCGGCGTTCGAGCTGCTCCAGACGCGCCGCACCGAGGCATCCGTCGACCTCGACGTGCGGGTCGACTGCTCCTCGGGCACCTACATCCGGGCCCTCGCCCGCGACCTCGGCGTCGCGCTCGGCGTCGGCGGTCACCTCACCGCGCTGCGCCGCACCCGCATCGGCGGCTTCTCGGTCGACGAGGCCGGCGAGCTCGACGGCTACGACGTCGCCGGGCGCCTCATTGCGCCCGCCGCGGCCGCACGTCGCGCCCTGCCCGCGCTCGAGGTCGACGAGGCCCAGGCGGTCGACCTCGGTCACGGCAAGCGCATCGCGGTGCCGGCCGAGGGCGAGTGGCCGAAGGGGCGTCCGTTCGCCGCGGTGGCCGCCGGGGTGCGCCCGGGCGCGCCCGAGCGGCTGATCGCCATCGTCGAGCGGCGCGGCGGACAGTTCCAGGTCGTCGCCGGGTTCCCGCAGGAGCAGGGGGAGCCCGCATGATCGACTGGTTCACGTGGGTGCAGCTCGCCGTCGCCGTGGCCGCCGGACTCCTGTGCCTCGTCCTCGGCTTCGCCGGCCGGCAGCCCGGCGACCTCGCGGTCGGCGCGCTCGCCCTCGTCGAGCTGCTGCTCGTCGTGCAGCTCGTGGTCGCGATCGTCGCTCCCGCCTTCGGCAACGAGCCGACCGGCAGCACGCTCGAGTTCTACACC
>JBDIAF010000142.1:0-5228 GCA_039812245.1 Agromyces sp.
GTGTAGGGCTCGAAGGCGATCGAGTAGAACTGGAACACCGTGCGATCGAGGTAGCCGAGCCAGGGCAGGTAGCCTGCTGCGAGCCCCACGAGGATCGCGCCGACCGCCCACTCGCGGTAGCGCACCAGCCGGTACCCGAGGTAGAGCACGGCGATGGCCGCCGCCCACCAGATGAGCGGGTTGCCGATGCCCATGATCGACTCGACGCAGCCGTCGGGGGCGCAGCCCGGCAGGCCGTCGGCGTAGTACATGTTCGTCGGCCGGCCCATCACGAGCCACGTCAGCGGGTTCGCCTGCCAGGGGTGCGGCGAGTGCACGCCGACGTGGTAGGTGTACGCGCTCTGGTGGAAGTGCCAGAGGCTCTGCAACGGCAGCGGCACCCAGGACAGCCAGCCGGTGGCCGCGTTGCCGGCCTGCTCTGCCCAGTGCCGGTCGTAGCCGCCATCGGTGACGAACCAGCCGGTCCACGAGGCGAGGTAGCTCAGCAGCGCCACGGGCACGAGCAGCACGAAGGTCGCCGGGGCCTGCTTCAGCAGGGCGCCGGTCGCCCAGAACGAGAGTCCGGCCCGGCGGCGCGCGACCGCGTCGACCGCCACGAGATAGAGGCCGAACGCCGCGAGGAACCAGATGCCCGACCACTTCACCGCCGAGGCCGCGCCGAACGCGATGCCCGCGGCGACCACCCAGGGCCGGGCCCAGAGCACCGGGCCGTAGTGCGGTTCGCGCCCGGCGGCGCGCGCGGCGCCGAGCCGCCGCTCGAGGCGCCTCGCGCTCCAGCCGCGGTCGAGCAGCACGAACCAGAAGCCGAGCAGGGCGAAGAGCATCACCCAGTTGTCGAGCAGGGCGACCCGGCTCATGACGATCGCGTTGCCGTCGACCGCGAAGAGCAGCCCCGCGATCACGCCGAGGACCGTCGAGCCGAACAGGCGGCGGCCGCACAGCGCGACGAGGAGCACCGCGACGGTGCCGGCGAGCGCCGTCGAGGCGCGCCACCAGAACGCCGAGTCGGCGCCGAACGCGGCCATGCCGAGCGCGATCATCCACTTGCCGAGCGGGGGGTGCACGACGTACGAGGCCGTGTCCTGGGAGATGCCCGTCTCGCCCGCTGCGAAGCGCTCGTCGGCCCCGTCGGGCCAGGTGGACTCGTAGCCGTGGTGCAGCAGCGTCCACGCGTCCTTCACGTAGTAGGTCTCGTCGAAGACGATCTGCTGCGGGTGGCCGAGGTTCCAGAAGCGCAACACGGCGGCGAGCAGCGTGACGAGGATC
This sequence comes from Agromyces sp., assembly GCA_039812245.1. Lineage (GTDB taxonomy): Bacteria > Actinomycetota > Actinomycetes > Actinomycetales > Microbacteriaceae > Agromyces. The sequence goes on from JBDIAF010000142.1 coordinate 1,267, forward strand.
GGTCCGCCCCAGTACCAGAGCTCGCGACGCCGGGCGGTGCGCAGCACGCGCGCCCACCAGTCGTCGAGGCGCGAGCCGGTGGGGCCGGATGCCTCGGCCACGGACGAGCCGGGCGCCGAGGCCTCGGGCAGGGCGGCCAGGGGCGCGGATGCCTCGGCCGTCGTCGCCCCTGGCGCGCCGACGGCGGTGCCGAAGAGCTCGGAGCCGGCGACGCGGGCTGGCTCGTCGACACTCATGCGCCCAACCCTAGATGGTGCCGGGCGGGCTCGCCCGTCGCGCTGTGGAACAGGGCAGACTTGAGCGCATGATCATCCTCGCGGCGACCCCCATCGGCAACCTCGGCGACGCCTCGCCGCGCCTGCGGGCCGCGCTCGAGGAGGCCCGCGTGGTGGCCTCGGAGGACACGAGGGTCACCCAGCGCCTCATGGCGGCGCTCGGCGTCGAGAACCGTCCGCGGCTCATCGCCCTGCACGAGCACAACGAGCGGCAGAAGGCGGGGGAGCTCGTCGAGCTCGCCCGTGAGGCCGATCTGCTCGTGCTGAGCGACGCGGGCATGCCGACCGTGTCCGACCCCGGCTTCCCGCTCGTCGCGGCCGCCGTCGAGGGCGGCGTCGAGGTGACCGCGATCCCCGGCCCGAGCGCCGTCGTGACGGCGCTCGCGCTCTCGGGGCTGCCCACCGACCGCTTCGCGTTCGAGGGGTTCCTGCCCCGCAAGGCGGGGGAGCGCGCACGGCGGCTCGCGGAGCTCGCGGACGACCGGCGGACCCTCGTCTTCTTCGAGGCGCCGTCCCGCATCGCGCAGAGCCTCGCCGCGCTCGCCGAGGCGTTCGGCGCCGAGCGCCCCGCCGCCGTCTGCCGCGAGCTCACGAAGCTGCACGAGGAGGTGCGCCGCGGCCCGCTCGGCGAGCTCGCCGACTGGGCCGAGCAGGGCGTCCGCGGCGAGATCTGCATCGTGGTGGGCGGCGCACCCGAGCGTGCGGCCGACGCGGGCGACGCCCTTGCGCAGGTGCTCGCGCTCGAGGCATCCGGCACCCGATTGAAGGACGCGGCGGCCGAGGTCGCCGCCGTGACCGGCCTCGGAAAGCGCGAACTCTACGAGGCCGCACTGAAGGCGCGCAGCGCCGGCTGACCGCCGTCGGCGCAACCCCTGCCGTTCTCCGGCCGAACGCGCGAGAATGGTCATGACGTCGGCGATGCCTGCGGCACACCTCGCGGGCGGGTCCGGCGCGGAGGTGCGACATGTCGAACGCAGTCCGATTCCGCTCGTTCGGCGGCCCCGACGTACTCGAGGTCGTCGAGATCGAAGCGCCCCTGCCGAAGCCGGGCGAGGTGCTCGTCGAGGTGTACTCCGCCGGGTTGAACCCGGTCGAGAGCGCCGTTCGCCGCGGAGAACCGCGCATGGGGCACGTGGCCGAGCTGCCCGCGAGGCAGGGCCGCGACCTCGCCGGCGTCGTGCTCGCCGCCGGCCCGGGCGTCGAGCGCTTCAGCCGCGGCGACGAGGTCATGGGCTGGGGCGACGGAGCCCAGGCGACGCACGTGGCCGTTCCCGAGGGGCAGCTCATGCCGAAGCCGGTCGGCCTCTCGTGGGAGGTCGCGGGCTCGCTCGCGACGGCCGGCACGATGGCGTGGAACGCGGTCGAGGGGCTCGGCCTCGGCCCGCGCGACACGGTCGTCATCACGGCCGCCGCCGGCGGGGTCGGATGCCTCGCCGCGCAGTTCGCCCGGCTGCGGGGCGCCGCCGTGATCGGCACGAGCGCGGAGATGCGCTTCGACTTCCTGCGCCAGTACGGCGTGGTTCCGACCGGGTACGGCCCCGGGCTCGCGGGGCGGGTGCGGGTGATCACCTCCGCTCCGATCACCGCGTTCCTCGACTTCCTCGGCGGCGAGGCCGGTGCCGCCGTCGAACTCGGCGTGCCGGCGTCGCGCGTGCTCACCGTCCTCGACGAGGAGGCCGTCGACGCCGAGGGGGCGACCCGGCTCGACCCCGGCGATCTGATCGCGCTGCAGCGCGTGGTGGCGCTCATCTCGGCGCGCAAGGTGCGGCTGCCGATCGCCGACGTGTTCCCGCTCGACGAGGTCGCCGCCGCCGACCGGGCGCTCGACCGGCGAGACGCCCCGGGCAAGATCGTGCTCGGGCTGCGCATCGTCGAGTACCCGGCGCAGCGGGTGCGCGAGCCCGCGATCAAGGAGCAGGACGTGACGCTCGGCGTGCCGACGCCGCACGAGCACCTCGAGGTGGCCGAGGCGGTGCCGCCGGCCATCGGCGACGGCAGCGTGCGGCGCCGGCACCGCGAGGCGAAGGCGGCCGAGCAGCTCGGGGTCATCCGGTCGGTCGAGGCGACCGAGGGCGTCGACACGGTCGAGCTGGCGGGCGAGCGCGCCGATGCCGGCATCGGGCCCTCCGACGAGCAGGAGGCCTCGCGGTGACGACGCCTCAGCAGTAACGCCGCGCCGGACGCCCATAGGATTGTCCGCATGGCCGACGGCTCCTCGTTCTACATCACCACGCCCATCTTCTACGTCAACGACGTGCCGCACATCGGGCACGCCTACACCGAGGTGGCGGCCGACGTCGCCGCGCGCTGGCACCGCCAGGCCGGCCAGTCGACCTGGTCGCTCACGGGCACCGACGAGCACGGTCAGAAGATCCTGCGCACGGCGACCGCCAACGGGGTGACCCCGCAGCAGTGGGCCGACAAGCTCGTCGACGAGGCGTGGAAGCCGCTGCTGAAGACGATCGACATCGCCAACGACGACTTCATCCGCACGACCGACGAGCGTCACGAGCGCAACGTGCAGCGCTTCCTGCAGCGCCTCTACGACGACGGCCACATCTACACGGGCGAGTACGAGGGCTACTACTGCGTCGGCTGCGAGGAGTACAAGCAGCAGTCCGAGCTGGTCGACGGCACCGGCGAGTACGAGGGGCAGCCCGTCTGCGCCATCCACTCGAAGCCGGTGGAGCTGCTGCACGAGAAGAACTACTTCTTCCGCATGTCGGCGTTCGCCGACCGCCTGCTCGCGCTCTACGAGGAGCAGCCCGACTTCGTGCAGCCGGAGTCGGCGCGCAACGAGGTGGTGAGCTTCGTGAAGCAGGGCCTGTCCGACCTCTCGATCTCGCGCTCGACCTTCGACTGGGGCGTCAAGGTGCCGTGGGACGAGAGCCACGTGGTGTACGTCTGGTTCGACGCGCTGCTGAACTACATCACCGCGGTCGGCTACGGGCAGGACGAGGCGGAGTTCGCCCGCCGCTGGCCCGCGCAGCACATCGTGGGCAAGGACATCCTGCGCTTCCACGCGGTGATCTGGCCGGCCATGCTCATGGCGGCCGGCCTCGAGGTGCCGCGCGGCGTGTTCGGCCACGGCTGGCTGCTCGTCGGCGGCGAGAAGATGTCGAAGTCGAAGCTCACGGGCATCGCCCCCGAGCAGATCACCGAGGTGTTCGGCTCCGACGCGTTCCGCTTCTACTTCATGTCGGCGATCTCCTTCGGCCAGGACGGCTCGTTCTCGTGGGAGGACCTGGCGGCCCGCTACCAGGCCGAGCTCGCCAACGGCTTCGGCAACCTCGCCTCCCGCGTGATCGCCATGATCAACCGCTACTGCGACGGCGTCGTGCCGGGCGCGGCCGAGCTCACCGCGGCCGACCTCGAGATCGAGGCCGTGGCGCGCCGGGCGACCGAGGGTTCCTGGCAGGCGATCGAGCGACTCGCCATCCACGAGGCGATCGCCGAGGTGTGGCAGCTCGTCGACGCCCTGAACGGCTACCTCACGAGCGAGGAGCCGTGGGCGCTCGCGAAGGACCCCGAGCAGCGCGGCCGCCTCGAGACCGTCCTCGCGATCGCCTATCGGGGGCTCGGCGCCCTCGCCGTGCTGCTCTCGCCCGTGCTGCCGAAGGCCACCGCGAAGCTGTGGACCGCGCTCGGCGCTCCCGGCGAGGTGACGGCGCAGCGGATCGACCGGGC
>JBDIAF010000143.1:0-5226 GCA_039812245.1 Agromyces sp.
CCTTCCGATCGATGAGCGCGCGCACCTCGGCGAGCGCCTCCGGCACCGCGGCGAGCGGGATCGCGTACTCCATCTCGCGGAACCGCACGGTGCGGTTCGTCACGAACACCGAGGGTGAGAAGTCGGCGAAGTCGCGGCTGCCCTGGAGCCTCTCGACCTGCCTGGCGAAGAACGGGATGACGCCCGGGGCCGCGGTGCCGAGCGCGCAGACGCCCCGATACACGCCGTTCGCGAGCAGCTCGTCGTCGAGCCACCGCGAGACCTTCCCGAGCGGATGCCTCGCGGCATCCCCCGGCAACCGCGTGTTCGTCTTGGTCATGGCGACCTCGGTGTGCGGGAACCAGTAGAACTCGAAGTGGTCGGCGCCCCGCACGCGCTGCTCCCACCCGGCGAGCACCTCGGCGAGCGGCTCGGGGCGCTCCTCGGCGTGCAGCACGAAGCGCGGCGCGAGCTGCAGCTCGAGCTCGACGAGCACGCCGAGGGCGCCGAGGCCGAGGCGCACCGCCGGCAGCAGCTCGGGGCGCTCGGTCTCGCTCACGGTGATGAGCTCGCCGGTTCCGGTCACGAGCTTCGCCGAGACGATCTGCGTCGCGAGGCCGCCGAAGCCGAGCCCGGTGCCGTGCGTGCCGGTCGAGGTGGCGCCGGCGATCGACTGCCGGTCGATGTCGCCCATGTTCTGCAGCGCGAGCCCGTACGGCGCGAGCAGCTGCGGCAGCCGGTGCAGGCGCGTGCCGGCGCCGAGCGTGACGCGACCGGTCTCGACGTCGGCGTCGACGACGCCCGACAGGTCGTCGAGGTCGAGCTGCACTCCCGGCGCCACCGCGATGCCGGTGAAGCTGTGCCCCGCGCCCACGGGCTTGATGGCGAGCCCCGCCGCGGCGGCCGCCACGACGGCGCGCTGAACCGCTTCGGCGCTCGCAGGCCGCTCGACCCGGACCGGGCGCACCTGCTCGGTCCGCCCCCAGTTGCGCCACACGGCACCCGTCGCCGTCACGCGGCCTCCTCTCTCCGGCAGGCCCGCGCCCGCGCGCGCCGTCGCGGCGCCGTTCTTCGTCTCGGTCATAGGAACGCCTGCCCCTCGCCCCGGTAGGTGGGCAGTTCGTCGACCACCGCGTCGCCGTCGACGACGGCGAAGCGGTTCAGGTGCTCGGCGAGCTCGCCCGACTTCGTGTGCCGGAGCCAGACCCGGTCGCCCACCCGAAGCGCTCGCGCACCCGGGCCGGTCACGGGCGACTGCACCTCGCCGGCCATCTCGCGCGGCAGCAGCTCGAGGCCGCTGGGCCACGCGATCAGCGGCAGCCGATCGGGCCCGGGCGGCCCGGAGGCGATCCAACCGCCGCCGAGGATGGTCGCGTGCTCGGGGCTCGGCCGTCGCACGACGTCGAGGGCGAAGGCGGCGGCGGGCGCCGGGGTGAACTGCGCATAGCCGTCGAACAGGTGGCCGGCGAGGATGCCCGAACCCGCGGCGATCTCGGTGACGGAGCCGTCGGCGCTCGTGGCCTCGAGCGAGCCGGTGCCGCCGCCGTTCACGAACTCGAGCTCGGCCTGGGCGCGCACCGCGGCGACCGCGCGGGCACGGCGCTCGAGGAGCTCGGGCATCGAGCGCGACTGCATCCAGCGGTTCACGGCTCCGTCGAGGGGCCGCCCCGGCGGGGTCGTCTGCACGCCGGCGATCTGCGCCTCGTAGCTCATCACGCCCACGAGGGCGAAGCCCGTGCGGCCTGCGAGGTACGCGGCGAAGGCGCCGGCGTCGCCCGGCTCGTGGATCGGCGAGCGCCGCACGCCGAGGTGGCCGAGCACGGGCGCCTGCCACGAGGCATCCAGCTCGAGGCAGACGCGGATCGTCTCTCGGTCGGCCGGCGGCAGGACGGCGTCGACGAGATCGAGCTGCGCCGGCGAGTCGACCATGAGGGTGATCCTCGACGCGAGCAGCGGATCGGTGGCGAGGCGGCGGATCGCGCCGCGATCGGCCGTCGGATAGCCGACCACGACGTCGTCGACGCCCGGGCGCCCGTCGGCATCCTCGGCGAGCCAGATCGCCTCGGCGAGCGTGTACGCCAGCACGCCCCGGTAGCCCGGCATCGCGAGCAGCGCGTCGACGACGCCGCGCACCCGGATCGACTTCGAGGCGACCCGGATCGGCGTGCCCTGCGCGCGCCGCACCATGTCGGCGGCGTTGTGGCGAAGGGCGCCGAGGTGCAGGGCGCCGACCGGGGCGTCGAGGTGGCGGGTGGCCTCGGTCATCGAGGTCCAGTAGGCGGCGGGATCGCGCCAGACCGGCGCGTCCGCCGTCGGGCGACCGGTCAGGCGGAGGTCGAGCGTCATCAGGCCACGCTCCTGACCCGGGCGACGGCGAACGCCCCGGCGGCCGCGAACAGCGCCGACAGCACGAAGACGAGCACGAACGAGCCGGTGAGCACGACGGCCGCCGCGCCGATGAGGGGCGCGATCGCCTGCGGCACCGCGGAGGCGATGTTCATGATGCCGAGGTCCTTGCCGCGACTCGCCGCATCGGGCAGCACCTGCGTCGCGAGCGCCTGGTCGACCGAGAGGAAGCAGCCGTACCCCGCGCCGAGCAGGCCGGCGGCGACCATCGCGACCGTGAGATCGGGCACGAGCGCGAGCAGCAGTGCGGCGACCGCCTGCAGCCCCGAGGCGGCGAAGACGAACACGCGGCGCCGGCCGATGCGGTCCGACCAGCGGCCGAGCCCGAGCGAGGCGAGCACGACGAACACCATGTAGATCAGCGTGAGCACGATGAGGTCGTCCTCGGCGTGCGCGTCGTTCAGCCCGAACATCAGGAAGTAGAGCAGCAGGCTCGTGCCGAGCGCGTTGCCGATCGAGACGAGCACCCGGCTGAGCAGGGTCCAGCCGAAGTCGGGGTACTTCCGGGGGCTGATCCAGAGGCTCTGCAGGATGCCCTTCGCGCTCACCCTCGCCCGCTCGGTGCCGATGAGCGGCTGGTCGCGGCGCAGCAGGAACGGCACCGCCAGCACGACGAGCAGCACCGCGAGCACCGCGTAGCCGGCGACCGGGCCCGACACGAGCTCGGTGACGAGCAGCAGGCCGACGATGATGCCGACCGCCTGCGGCGCGGACATCCAACCCGAGACGAAGCCGCGCTGACCGACAGGCACCTGGTCGGAGATCGTGGCGGTGAGGGCGGCCGTCATGATGCAGAAGCCGATGGATGCCACCACCCACGCGGTCCCGATCGCCCAGATCTGGGTCTGGAAGCCGAGCAGCACGAGCGCGAGGGCGAAGACGACGGCGCCGATCGCGATCCAGGGCCGGCGGCGGCCGAACCGGCTCGTGGTGCGATCGGAGAGGGCGCCGGTGAGCGGGTAGGCGATGATCGTCGCGACCGCGGCGATGCCCGAGATGATCCCGAAGGCGACGACGGAGTCGACCCAGTTCTCGGGGTGCAGCTCGGCGTCGACCTGCGCGGGAAGCAGCAGTTGCACGGGCGTGAGCTGGGCCATCCAGATGCCGAACCAGGCGGTCGCGAACGCGGCGATCCAGCCCGTGCGCACGCGCGTGGTGGGCTCTGCGAGCGCCGCGGTCGCCGGCGCCGGGCCGGCCGGGTCGATGCGGGTCATGCGGGTTCCGCCATTCTCGAGACGGCGTCGGCCGCCGCGGCGGCGACGCGGGCCGCGGCCGCGTCATCGCGGTCGACGAGCCAGGTGAGGGTGAGTCCGTCGCTGAAGGCGACGAGCACGCGGGCGACGTGCTCGACCGGCAGCCGCCAGCGTGCGCCGGTCAGCTCGGCCGCCGCGACGAGCGCTTCGACGACGAGCTCGACGTAGCTCGCGTACTGGGCGATCGCGAGGGGGTGCCGCTCGGGCGAGCGCAGCGCGTACTGCGTGAGCTCGAGCATGGCCTGTTCGTGCTCGGGGTCGGCCCGCAGGTGCTCGAAGTAACGCAGCAGGCCGGCCTCGACGAGCTCGGCGAGCGAAGCCCCCGCCGCGGCGGCCTCGGCGAGCTCCTCCGCGCCGACCGCCTTGCGCTCGCGCGCGACGACCGTGCCGATCAGCTCGTCGACGAGCTCGTCGCGCGACGCGAACGCGTAGTGGAAGCTGGCGAGGCTCATGCCCGCCTCGGCGACGATCGCCCGGGTCGTCGCCTGGGCGAGCCCCTCGCGCGAGACCACGCGCAGGGCGGCCTCGATGAGTGCCGCCCGCCGTTCGCCCGCCGACATCCGCGCCATCGCGATCTCCGCCCGTTCGAGTGCACGGCCGCCCGCGACGATGCGCCGACCATGACTGGGACATTTGACCCAGTTGCAACAGTATGCAGCATCGCGGGTTCGATCGCTACGCTCGCTTCATGCGCCTCGGGGTTCTCGACGTCGGTTCCAACACCGTCCACCTGCTCGTGGTCGACGCGCACCCCGGTGCTCGGCCGATTCCCACCGCCTCGCACAAGTCGGTGCTGCGCCTCATGCGCTATCTCGAGCCCGACGGCTCGATCAGCCCCGAGGGCGTCGCCGCCGTGCTCAGTGCGGTGGGCGAGGCCGCGAAGACGGCGCGCGAGGCGGGCATCGACGAGCTGCTCGCCTTCGCGACCTCCGCCATCCGCGAGGCCGCGAACGGCGAGCACCTGCTCGACCTCGTCGAGCGCGAGACGGGCGTGCGCCTCGACGTGCTCTCGGGCGACGACGAGGCCCGCATCACCTTCCTCGCCGTGCGCCGCTGGTACGGCTGGTCGGCCGAGCGGATCCTGCTCTTCGACATCGGCGGCGGCTCCCTCGAGATCGCGCAGGGCGGCGACGAGGTGCCCGACGTCGCCCGTTCGCTTCCGCTCGGCGCCGGTCGCTCGACCATCCTGTTCCTGCCCGACGACCCGCCCTCGACCGAGCAGGTGAGCCGGTTGCGCGAGCACGCCAGGCGCGTCATCGAGGCATCCCTCCCCGACTTCGCGGGCCTGCCCTCGCCCGACCACGTCGTCGGCTCGTCGAAGACGATCCGCTCCCTCGCCCGCCTCGCGGGGTGGACCGAGGAGGGCGTGGGCTCCGCCGAACGCGCGATCCTCAAGCGCAAGGGCCTGGACGACTGGATCCCACGCCTCGCACGCATCCCCGCCGACGCGCGACCCGCACTCCCCGGTATCACCGCCGACCGCACCTTCCAGATCGTCGCCGGCGCCGTGGTGCTCTCCGAGGCGATGCGCGCCTTCGACGTCGACGAGCTCGACGTCTCGCCGTGGGCGCTGCGCGAGGGGCTCATC
>JBDIAF010000144.1:0-5209 GCA_039812245.1 Agromyces sp.
GGCCCCGGCACCGTCGACGACGCGTGGTTCCGTTTCGTCGTCGACCTCGGGGCGCCCGGCCCCGACCGCGGCGCCGGCGGCACCTACCTCATCGTGCCGCCCGGCTACGACGGCGAGCGACCGGACGGCTGGTTCGTGGCCGAGTCACCGAGCGCCGTGAACCTCGTGATCCTCCGCGGCTTCCTCGTCGACGGCAAGCCGGATGGCTCGGTGCGGCTCTTCGAGAGCGGAGTGAAGGTGTACCCCTTCGCGTCGCGCGAGAACCCGCCGGCGATGGAGTGGACGTCGATCTCGGGCGCGGTGCTCAACACCGTCCACGCGAACGACTTCAGCTTCTACGACGAGGTCGCCCACGTGATCGAGAACGAGCCGGTCGACCTCATCGACCCCGAGACCCGGGGCCTGTTCTCGTCGATCGGCATCCAGAAGGGCAAGCCCTTCGCGCCCGACGAGCGCATGCGTCGCATCCTCACCGATGCGGTCGCGGTCGGCAACGGCACCGCCCGCGCTCTGGCGTTCCAGGCGCGCGAGCGGGCGTTCTTCCTCTACGACGACCGTCAGTGGACGAACCCGATGCCGGGCGGCGACTTCCGATTCCTCCGCGACGGGGGTGACGGCGGCCGATTCCTCGACGCCCGCACCGTGTTCTACTACCTCGCCACGGTGAACACCCCGGCGATGGCGCTGAAGATGGTGGGCAAGGGCTCGCAGTACGCGGCCGCCATGGTCGACTCGGCCGGCGACCCGTTCGACGGCGGCAGGACGTATCGACTGCGGTTGCCCGCCGACGCGCCCGCGGCCGACTTCTGGTCGGTGGTCGCCTACGACCCGCAGACGCGTTCCGAGCTGCAGTCGGGCCAGCCGCTGCCGAGCCGCAACAGCAAGCGCGATGCGCTCGCCTACAACGAGGACGGCTCGGTCGACATCGTGTTCGGACCGGAGGAGCCCGCGGAGCTCGCGTCGAACTGGATCCAGACTGTCGAGGGCAAGGGCTGGTTCGTCCTGCTCCGCCTCTACGGGCCACTCGAGGGCTGGTTCGACGGCACCTGGAAGCCGGGCGACATCGAAGCGACCTGAGGCCCGATGCACGGCGACAGCTTGTCCGGCCCGCCCGTCAACTCGCGACAGTACGAGCTGGCGCGGCGGCCGGGCGGGCGTCAGGATTGGTGGCAACCAATCGCATCGGAGTGATTCCCAGTGGGCACCAACATCGGCTCGACCGTATTCGAGCGGCGCCGTCCTTCTGATTCCGTCGTCGAGCGCTCGCTCGCCGAGACCCGGCACTCGGTGTTCTGGCGCGACGACCTGCCCGACGCCCTCAAGCCCAAGCGGCCCAAGCTCGCGCGCACCGTGGTCGCCGACCTCGTCGTCGTCGGCGGCGGGTACGCCGGCCTCTGGACGGCCCTGCTCGCCAAGGAGCGCAACCCCGAGCACCGCGTCGTGCTCGTCGAGGCCAGGCAGGTCGGCTGGGCCGCCTCGGGCCGCAACGGCGGCTTCTGCGAGGCGAGCCTCACGCACGGACACGAGAACGGCATGGCGCGGTGGCCCAAGGAGATGCCGCTGCTCGAGCGCCTCGGCATGGAGAACCTCGACGCCATCGAGGCGAGCGAGGCGAAGTACGGCATCGACTTCCAGTTCGAGCGCACGGGTCAGCTGGCCCCCGCGGTCGAGGAGCACCAGCTCGAGTGGCTGCGCGAGTGGGCCGACGAGGCCGCCGCGAACGGCGAGGGCGACGACGTCGTCTTCCTCGACCAGGCCGCCGTCCAGGCATCCGTGAAGTCGCCCACCTACCTCGGCGCCGTGTGGGAGAAGCGCAGCAACGCGATGGTGCACCCCGCGCGCCTCGCGGCCGAGCTCGCGCGCGCCGCCGAGGAGCGCGGCGTCGAGATCTTCGAGCACTCCCCCGTTCGCAAGCTCGAGACCCCGGGTTCGACCGGGGCCGTGAGCGTCGTCACCGACGGCGGCCGCGTCGACGCGCAGCACGCGGTGCTCGCGACGAACGTGTTCCCGTCGCTGCTCAAGCGCAACCGCCTGATGACGGTGCCGGTGTACGACTACGTGCTCATGACCGAGCCGCTGTCGGCCGAGCAGCTCGCCTCGATCGGCTGGAACGACCGGCAGGGCATCGGCGACATGGCCAACCAGTTCCACTACTACCGCATCACCAAGGACAACCGGATCCTGTTCGGCGGCTACGACGCGATCTACCACTACGGCCGCAAGGTGCGGGAGCAGTACGAGAACCGTCCCGAGAGCTGGCGCAAGCTCGCGAGCCACTTCTTCACGACGTTCCCGCAGCTCGAGGGCCTGCGCTTCAGCCACCAGTGGGCCGGCGCGATCGACACCTCGACCCAGTTCACCTCGTTCTTCGGCACCGCGCGCGACGGCCGCGTCGCCTACGCCGCCGGCTTCACCGGCCTCGGCGTCGGCTCGACCCGCTTCGCCGGCGAGGTCATGCTCGACCTGCTCGAGGGCCGCGACAACGAGCGCACCTCGCTCGAGATGGTGCGCAAGCGCCCCCTGCCCTTCCCGCCCGAGCCCGCCGCGGCGATCGGCATCAACGCGACCCGCTGGTCGCTCGACCGCGCCGACCACAACGGAGGCAAGCGCAACCTGCTGCTGAAGACGCTCGATGCGCTCGGCCTGGGGTTCGACTCGTGAGCGGCGAGAGCGGTACGGCCGGCACGGCCGGCACGGCTGGCGAGACCGGCGCGATCCTGCGCCTGGTCGCCGGCGCACTCACGGATGCCCGCGCGCTGACGCTCGAGCACGAGCCGGTGCCCGCAGAGCAGGTCGTCGCCGGCAGCCCCACGACCGCCTACGTCGCGCTCGACGAGTCGACGGCCGGCGAGATCGGCGTGTGGGAGATGTCGGTCGGCGCGATGCGCGACGTCGAGGTCGACGAGGTCTTCGTCGTGCTCGCGGGCGCGGCGACGGTCGAGTTCGAGCACGTGCCGTCGACCGGGCGCCCGGCCGACCCCATCGTGCTGGCGCCTGGCGCGGTCGTGCGCCTCGAGGCCGGCATGAAGACGATCTGGACGGTCCGCGAACCGCTCCGCAAGGTGTTCATCTCGCGCTGAGGCGCGTATCAGGAGGAATCAGCATGGCGAAGTACCGGGTGCAGAACCCAGCGACGGGTGAGATCGTCGAGACCTTCGAGTCGGCGACGGACGCCGAGATCGAGCAGACCCTCGCGGCGGCCGACGGGGCGTACCGCGAGTGGCGCGAACGCAGCGTCCAGGAGCGCGCCGCCGCCGTCAAGCGCGTGGCGGAGCTCTTCGGCGAGCGGCGCGACGAGCTCGCCCGGCTCATCGCGATCGAGATGGGCAAGTCGATCGCCGAGTCGCTCGACGAGGTCGAGTTCGCCCGTTCGATCATCGAGTACTACGCGGTGTACGGCCCGAGCCTCATCACCGACCACGAGATCCCCTCGACGATCCCCGGCAAGGCGACGATCGAGCAGCTGCCGGTCGGCGCGCTCCTCGGCGTGATGCCGTGGAACTTCCCCTACTACCAGGTGGCCCGCTTCGCGGCGCCGAACCTCGTGCTCGGCAACACGATCATCCTGAAGCACGCCGACATCTGCGCGCGCTCCGCGCTCACGATCCAGGAGATCATGGAGGAGGCGGGCGTGCCGGTCGGCGGCTACCAGAACGTCTTCGCCTCGCACGACCAGATCGCGACCATGATCGCCGATCCGCGCGTGCAGGGCGTCTCGCTCACGGGCTCCGAGCGGGCGGGCGCGATCATCGGCGCGCAGGCCGGTCAGCACCTGAAGAAGTGCGTGCTCGAACTCGGCGGCATCGACCCGATGGTCGTGCTCGACTCCGACGACGTCGCCGCCGTCGCGAAGGCGGCGTGGGACTTCCGCGTCTACAACGGCGGCCAGGTCTGCAACTCGAACAAGCGCCTCATCGTGATGGACGACATCTACGACGAGTTCGTGGCCGAGCTGCAGAAGCTCGCCGAGGGCCTCGAGCCGGGCGACCAGCTCGACCTCCGCGACGGCCAGTACGCGCCGCTGTCGACCCGCGCCGCCGCCGAGACGGTGCACGCCCAGGTGCAGAAGGCCGTCGCCGAGGGCGCGCGGCTGCTGGCCGGCGGGGTGCTGTCCGACGGCCCCGGCGCCTACTACTCGCCCGCGGTGCTCGTCGACGTGCCCCGCGACTCCGAGTCGTACCGCGAGGAGATCTTCGGGCCGGTCGCGACGGTCTACCGCGTGCACAGCGACGAGGAGGCGCTGGAGCTGGCGAACGACTGCGCGCTCGGCCTCGGCGGCTCGGTCTTCTCGACCGACGAGGCGCGCGCCGCGCGCGTGGCCTCGCGACTCGAGGTCGGCATGACGCACGTCAACACGATCGCGGCCGAGGCCGCCGAGCTGCCCTTCGGGGGCGTCAAGCGCTCGGGCTTCGGCCGCGAGATGGGCCCCGTCGGCATCGGCGAGTTCTCGAACAAGCGGCTCTCGTTCGTCGCGAGGTAGCGGCATGGTCGCGGCGGACGGAGACCGGGCGATGGGCGTTCAGGATGCCACGGAGCAGCGCGACTCGGAGGAGCGCTCGCTGCGCGTCGTCCTGGCGCAACTCGAGGCCGCTCCCCGCGACCTCGCGGCCAATGCCGCGGCCATCCGCGACGTGCTCGGCGCCCACCCGGCCGCCGAGCTCGCCGTCTTCCCCGAGCTGTTCCTCTGCGGCTACACGACCGACCGCGTCGACGAGCTCGCCATCCCGCTCGACGACCCGCTGCTCGCCGAGCTCGGCGAGGCCTGTCGCATCCACGGCACCGCGGTCGTCGTCGGCTTCGCCGAGCGCGACGGCGCGGCGGTGCGCAACTCGCTCGTCATCCTCGACGCCGATGGGCGCATGACAGCGGTCTACCGCAAGCGCAACCTCTTCGGCGCCGAGGCGGAGGCCTTCGCCGCGGGCGATGCCGACGTGCTCGGCGATGCCGCCGGCGCCGTGATCGGCCCGCTCATCTGCTTCGACATCGAGTTCCCCGAGCCGGCCAGGCGGCTCGCCTTCGCGGGGGCCGAACTGCTGGTCTCGATCGCGGCGAACATGGAGCCGTACCACGCAGACCACGAGCTCGCCTCGCGGGCGCGCGCCCTCGACAATCGCCGGCCGCACGTCTACGTCAACGCGGTCGGCGAGGCGGAGGGCCTGCGCTTCGTGGGCGGCTCGCGCGCGGTGCGGCCCGACGGTTCCGTCGTGGT
>JBDIAF010000145.1:0-5169 GCA_039812245.1 Agromyces sp.
GGCCGAGGCCGCGCCGACGACGGCGCCAAGCGCCCTGAACGGGTACCGCAACGTCGGGTACTTCGCCCAGTGGGGCGTCTACGGCCGCGCGTTCCAGGCCAAGCAGCTCGACGTCTCGGGCGCCGCGGACGACCTCACCCACATCAACTACGCCTTCGGCAACATCCACTACCAGGACCTCACCTGCTTCATCGCGAACAAGGCCCAGGGCACCGGTCCGACCGGCTCCGACGGGGCGGGCGACGCGTGGGCCGACTTCGGAATGGGCTACACCGCCGCCAACTCGGTCGCCGGCACCGCCGACACCTGGGATCAGCCCCTGGCCGGCTCGTTCAACCAGCTGAAGCAGCTGAAGGCGAAGCACCCGAAGCTCAAGGTCATGCTCTCGATCGGCGGCTGGACCTGGTCGAAGAACTTCTCGAAGGCCGCGGCGACGGATGCCTCGCGCAAGAAGTTCGTGAAGAGCTGCGTCGACCTCTACCTGCGCGGCAACCTGCCCGTCATCGACGGGCGCGGCGGCACCGGCGCGGCCGCCGGCGTCTTCGACGGCATCGACATCGACTGGGAGTGGCCCGGCTCGCAGAACGGCGAGGTCGGCAACGTCGTCGACGAGGTGAACGACAAGGCGAACTTCACGCTGCTGCTGAAGGAGTTCCGCACGCAGATGGACGCGCTCACGGCCGAGAACGGCCACCCGTACCAGCTCTCGGCGTTCCTGCCGGCGAACCCGGCCGACATCGCCGCAGGGGGCTGGAACGACCCCGAGAACTTCACCTACCTCGACTACGGCAACATCCAGGGCTACGACCTGCACGGCGCCTGGGACCCGAGCCTCACCGGCCACCAGGCCAACCTCTTCGACGACCCCGCCGACACGCGACCTGCGAGCAAGCGGTTCAGCGTCGACAAGGCGGTCAAGGAGTACCTGAAGACCGGCATCGACCCGAAGCAGCTCGGCCTCGGCCTCGCCGCGTACGGCCGTGGGTGGCAGGGCGCCACCTCGGCGAACGCCTGGGGCCCTGCGACCGGCGCCGCCCCCGGCACGTGGGAGAAGGGCAACGAGGACTACGACAAGCTGAAGACCCTCGGCACCGACCACTACGACGCGGCGATCGGCGCAGCCTGGCGCTACGACGGCAACCAGTGGTGGAGCTACGACAACCACCAGTCGATCACGCGCAAGTCGCAGTACATCGTCGACAACGGCCTCGGCGGCGGCATGTGGTGGGAGCTCGACGGCGACCGCAACGGCGAGCTCATCGGCACCCTGGCCGGCGAGCTGGCCGCGGCGAAGCAGGGCCCGGCGATCGACCCGGTCTGGTCGGGCGGCACGGGCGGCGGCACCGACCCCGGCACGGGCGGCGGAACCGACCCCGGCACCGGCGACTGCACCGCGGCGGCCTGGAGCGCGACCGCGACCTACACCGGCGGCCAGAAGGTCTCGTACGACGGCAAGGAGTACTCGGCCAAGTGGTGGACGCAGGGCAACCAGCCCGGCACCAGCGACGTGTGGGCGCTCGTCGGCACGTGCACGACCGGCGGCGGCACCGATCCCGGCACCGGCGGCGGCACCGACCCCGGCACCGGCGGCCCGGCGGCCTGGAACGCGACGACCGCGTACACCGGCGGCACGCTCGTGACCTACGGCGGCGCGACGTACAAGGCCAAGTGGTGGACCCAGGGCGACACCCCCGGCGCCTCGCAGTGGGGCCCGTGGGAGAAGCAGTGACGCCGTCGGTCGGGTAGACCGCGGTCGAACGACGGATGCCTCGGAGCGGGTTCGCTCCGAGGCATCCGTCATGCGCGGCCGGCGGCCTCGGGCGAGGCCGGCGCCGCGGGCGCCGATCAGCCGAAGCGGCCGGACACGTAGTCCTCCGTGGCCTGCACCGAGGGGTTCGAGAAGATCGTGGTGGTGTCGGCGTACTCGATGAGCTTGCCGGGCTTGCCGGTGCCGGCGATGTTGAAGAACGCCGTCTTGTCGCTCACGCGCGAGGCCTGCTGCATGTTGTGGGTCACGATGACGATCGTGTACTCCTGCTTGAGCTCCTCGATGAGGTCCTCGATCGCGAGCGTCGAGATGGGGTCGAGGGCCGAGCACGGCTCGTCCATCAGGATGACCTCGGGGGAGACCGCGATCGCGCGGGCGATGCAGAGTCGCTGCTGCTGGCCGCCCGACAGGCCCGAGCCCGGCTTGTCGAGGCGGTCCTTGACCTCGTTCCAGAGGTTCGCGCCCCGCAGGGACCGCTCCACGAGCTCGTCGGCCTCGGCCTTGGCGAGCTTGCGGTTGTTCAGCCGAACCCCGGCGAGCACGTTCTCCTTGATCGACATCGTCGGGAACGGGTTCGGCCGCTGGAACACCATGCCGACCTGGCGGCGCACGAGCACGGGATCGACGCCGGGGCCGTAGAGGTCGTTGCCGTCGATGAGCACCCGGCCCTCGACGCGGGCGCCGGGGATGACCTCGTGCATGCGGTTGAGCGTCCGCAGGAACGTCGACTTGCCGCAGCCCGACGGGCCGATGAAGGCCGTGACGGTGCGCGGCTCGATCTCGAGGGTGATGCCCTCGACGGCGCGGAAGCTGCCGTAGTAGACGTTCAGGTCGTTGACTTCGATGCGCTTGGACACGTGACTTCGATTCTCTCTGTGGTGTCGCGGAGATCTGGATGCGAGTGGGTTCGGATGCCGGTGGAGCCCGGTGCGGCTCAGCGGCCCGCCTTCGGGGAGAAGACCTTGGCGATGACGCGGGCGATGACGTTCAGCAGGGCGACGATCAGGATGAGGGTGAGCGCGGCGGTCCACGCCCGGTCGACGTAGGCCTCGGGCGGGTTGCCCTGGTTCATGTACTGCGTGTAGACGTACACGGGCAGGGTCATCATGCGGCCCTCGAAGAGGTTGTAGTTCATGCTCGTCGTGAAGCCCGCGATGATGAGCAGCGGCGCGGTCTCGCCGATGACGCGGGCGATCGCGATCATGACGCCCGTGATGATCCCGGCGATCGAGGTGGGCAGCACGACCTTCACGATCGTCAGCCACTTCGGCACGCCGAGGGCGTACGAGGCCTCGCGCAGCTCGTTCGGCACGAGCTTCAGCATCTCCTCGCTCGAGCGGACGACGACCGGGATCATGAGCACCGACAGGGCGATCGAGCCGCCGAAGCCCATGCGGATGCCGGGGTCGTCGGTGATGAGGGCGAGCAGCGCGAACGCGAACAGGCCGGCGACGATCGAGGGGATGCCGGTCATCACGTCGACGAAGAAGGTGATGCCGTGCTTCAGCTTGCCGCGGCCGTACTCGACGAGGTAGATCGCGGTGAGCAGGCCCACGGGCACGGAGATGAGCGCCGCCATGCCGGTGATGAGGAGCGTCCCCACGATGGCGTGCAGGGCGCCGCCGCCCGCGCCCACGACGTTGCGCATCGACTGGCTGAAGAACTCGACGTCGAAGTCGGGCAGGCCGTTCACGAGCGTCGTGTACGCGACCGAGATGAGCGGCAGCAGCGCGATCGTGAAGGCGAGCGAGACGAGCGCCGTGACGAGGCGGTCCTTCGCCTTGCGCGGCCCCTCGACGAGGCGCGAGAGCACCCAGATGACGATGCCGTAGAGCACGACGCCGATGAAGACGGCCGCGGCGATGTTGAAGCCCTGGCCGTTCGCCGAGGCGAGGATCGCGAAGAAGGCGCAGCTCACGGCGAGCGAGCCGACGAGCACCCAGAGGGATGCCAGGCGCGGCAGCTTCCCCGCGGTCAGGGTGTTGGCGACGGCCGGCGTGCCGGCGCCCTCGGGCGCCTTCCGCGGAGTGACGGTGAGGCTCATCAGTTGGCTCCCGAGAATTCCTTGCGGCGGTCGACGATGTAGCGCGCGACCATGTTGACGGCGAGGGTGATGACGAACAGGATGAGGCCCGTCGCGATGAGGATGTTGACCCCGATGTCGTGCGCCTCGGGGAAGTTGAGGGCGATGTTCGCCGCGATCGTCGTGGGGTTCTGCGACTGCAGCAGCGCGAAGCTGATGATCGCCGAGGGGGAGAGCACCATCGCCACGACCATCGTCTCGCCGAGCGCGCGGCCGAGGCCGAGCATCGCGGCCGAGATGATGCCGGGCTTGCCGAAGGGCAGCACCGCGAGCTTGATCATCTCCCAGCGGGTGGCGCCGAGCGCGAGGGCCGCCTCCTCGTGGAGCACCGGCGTCTGCAGGAAGATCTCGCGGCTGAGCGCGGTGATGATCGGCAGGATCATCACCGCGAGCACGATGGCCACGGTGAGGATGGTGCGGCCGGTGCCCGAGACCGGGCCGGCGAAGAGCGGGAACCAGCCGAACCACTCGGTCAGGCTGGTGTAGAAGGGCTGCACGGCGGGTGCCAGCACGGTGATGCCCCAGAGGCCGTAGACGACCGACGGCACGGCGGCCAGCAGGTCGATGACGTAGCCGAGCCCCTGCGCGAGGCGGCGAGGGGCGTAGTGCGAGATGAACAGCGCGATGCCGATGGCGACGGGCACCGCCATGATCAGGGCGAGCGCGGCGGCCCAGATGGTGCCGAACACGAGCGGCCCGACGTACTGCCAGAAGTTCTCGGCGTCGCCCTTGAACGCGCCGGGCTCGGCCGTGAACGCGGGCAGCGCCTGGGCGACGAGGAAGATCGCGACGGCGGCGAGCGTCACCAGGATGAGGACGCCCGACACGACGGTCGCGGTCGAGAACACGCGGTCGCCGGGGCGCTGCTTCGCGCGCAGCGGCGCCGGGGCGGTGGCTGGGGCCGTGGGGGCTGTCGTCATGGCCGGGTCTTCCTGCGGGTGGGCCGATGGGGGAGGGTGCCGCGAGGAACGCGGCGGGCCCGCCGGCCGGATCGCACGAGGCGACCGGCCGGCGGGCTGCGGCGTTACTTGACGGTCTCGAGCGCGGCCTGGACCTGCGCGGCGAGCTCGCTCGAGAGCGGGGCCGAACCGGCCTGCTCGGCGGCGACGGCCTGGCCGTCCTCGCTCGCGAGGTACGAGACGTAGCTCTTCACGAGCTCGCCCTGGGCGGCGTCGGCGTACTCCTGGCAGACGACCGCGTAGCTCACGAGCACGAGCGGGTAGTGGCTCGGGTCGGTGGTCTTGCGGTCGAGCGCGATGGCGAGGTCGTTCGCCTCGCGGCCCTCGACGAGGGGCGACTCGGCGACGACCGCGGCGGC